>JBCCRZ010000174.1:0-10097 GCA_039200855.1 Cyanobacteria bacterium P01_D01_bin.44
ATCCCAGCCGGTCAAGTTCTGCGTTGATCTGATTTTCAATGTCGGGGGTCAGTTGCTTTGTATGCAATGCAATTTCAACAAGACGGCGAATGATAATAGGGGAGCTCATAGATCTGCCTCTGAAGATTTGTGCCTGATTGGCAGGGGGAAACTATATTATGGAAAATCTCAAAAATGCCAATTTTTTTCGTTATTTCCTTCTTCAGTAAAGGAGATTTGTCTCTGCTCTATCAGTGATCCCTGTCACCGCTGATTATTTGTAGTGAAAGCTACGTTTAGTTACATTCACTTACCCGAAACTTTAAACAAGCAGCCGTCGAGGTCAAGTTTCAGCGAAACGTATTTTGTTTTCTGGGCATTCCAAGACCACAGCGCTTACCTTCGGGAACATCCAGAGCATGCTGTTTACGACGATTACTTAACAAGAAAAGGTGATTTAGGAGAAAAGGCGATTATGCAAAGCATTGAGTCATCCGTGAAGGTCGTTCGCCCATCTGGTGCGATTACTGCGTCCAGTGCAGATACATTTACCCAAGAGTTGGTCTCTGCGATGTCCTGTGAGACTGCTCAAGAGTTACTCGTAGACATGAGCGAGGTCGAATCATTAGACAGTGCTGGACTGGTCTCCCTCATGAACGCCCTCAAAACGGCCCAGTCCCTCAGCAAGCGTCTGAGCCTATATTCGGTACCGCCTTCGGTTCGGATTGTATTTGAGCTAACCCAGCTTGATCGAGTTTTCAACGTGGCCGAGCAGCTGCCCGTGGCTGAGCCTGTCGCAGCGTAGTCTCGATTCAAGTTTGTTCAAGTTTGTTTAATCTGTGCTTGTGCTGAGCAAAATTCACTAAATCTTTCGGCATTGCTGATCCTCGGGATGACTTTAGTCGTGAGAGGCCGTCAAATAGCAACTGCGGTAGACGGTTCATCCCTTAAATCAGCAATCGCAATCTTTCAAAGGGCTCTGCCAATATCTGGCAGAGCCTTTTTTACGATAATCTCCACCAGTCTACCCGCTTGAGTCAGGGCTATCCGCTATAGTTAGGGTCTGATGAAAGGGTATCGGTAGACGTTATTAGTCGAGGGCGCTAAGTTTTGGCAATTGCGGTTGAAAACCTGATCACGACTGAGATTGCTCGGCCTGCCCGCTATTTGGGCAACGAGTTAGGTGCAGTTCATAAACCCTGGGATACGGCGCAGATTCGCTGGGTGCTCACCTACCCAGAGGTTTATGAGGTGGGGGCGTCGAACCTGGGACATATCATTCTCTACAGCATTCTCAATGCTCAGCCCAGACAGCTGTGCGATCGCGCCTATCTACCCGCCCCCGACTTAGCCCAAAAGCTAACCACCAGCAATACCCCCCTGTTCGCCGTCGAATCCCGACGGGCTCTGACTGAGTTTGACATTTTAGGGTTTAGCCTCAGCTACGAGCTCGGAGCCACCAATATCCTGGAGATGCTGCGTCTCGCTGGCATCCCCCTGACCTGGCAAGACCGCCAAAACCAAGCGCCCTGGCAAGTCGCAACTGGCAGCTGGCCGATCATTTTTGCCGGGGGGCAGACAGCCACCTCGAACCCAGAACCGTATGCCGACTTCTTTGACTTCATTGCCCTCGGTGATGGCGAAGAGCTGCTACCTGAGATTGGGCTAGTGCTAGAAGAAGGCAAAGCCGCTGGGATATCTCGCACAGCGTTATTGCTTGATCTAGCCCAGATTCCGGGGGTTTATGTGCCTCAGTTTTACGACATGGCTCCGGACGGGTCTGTCCATCCCAATCGATCGGATGTCCCCCCCAGAGTGCTCAGGCGGGTCGCCACCCCGATGCCGGACTACTCCATCGGACTCGTCCCCCATGTGGAAACCGTCCATGACCGCCTAACGGTCGAGATTCGTCGCGGCTGCACCCGCGGTTGCCGGTTTTGCCAGCCCGGTATGCTCACCCGCCCCGCCCGTGATGTTGAGCCCGATCAAGTCATCGATGCCATCGAGCGAGGCATGCGGGCAACCGGCTACAACGAATTTTCCCTGCTGTCGCTAAGTTGTTCAGACTATCTGGCCCTGCCCGCTGTCGGAGTTGAGGTCAAAAATCGCCTCAAAAACGACAATATCTCCCTATCTTTGCCCAGTCAGCGAGTCGATCGGTTTGACGAAAACATCGCCAACATTGTCGGCGGCACCCGCTCCATCGGCCTGACTTTTGCTCCCGAAGCGGGTACCCAGCGGATGCGCGACATCATCAACAAAGGCCTCACCAACGAGGAGCTGCTGCGCGGGGTCAAAACCGCCCATGAGCAAGGCTGGGACAAGGTCAAACTCTATTTCATGATCGGGCTCCCAGGGGAAACCGATGTTGATGTCCTCGGCATTGCTGAAACTGTCCGCTGGCTAAGACAAGCGTGTAAACAGCCTAAGCGCAAAGCCTTGGGTTTCAACATCACAATTTCTAATTTCACCCCCAAACCCCACACTCCCTTTCAATGGCACTCCGTCTCCACTACCGAGTTTGAACGCAAGCAAGCCCTGTTAGCCGAAGAATTTCAACGCATTCGTGGCGTTAAGGTCAATTTTACCGACGTGCGCATCTCTGCCATGGAAGACTTTGTCGGTCGCGGCGACCGGCGACTGGCCCCGGTGGTCCAACGGGCCTGGGAACTGGGGGCTGGTATGGACGCCTGGTGGGAAAGTCTGGAGCGCGCCTTTGGGGCCTGGACCCAGGCCATTGATGAGTCTGGCCTCAGCTGGAAATATCGCCAGACCGAAAATGGGGAATGGAACTTAGCTGAAATCTCAGTCGATGCCCCGCAGCAACCTTCTCTAGATGCCCCCCTACCGTGGGACCACCTCGATACTGGTATCGATAAGCAGTGGCTCAAGGATGACCTGGCCCGTGCCCTGGCGGCAGCAGTGGTGCCTGACTGCTCGTTTGACGGATGTTCCCACTGCGGCATCTGCGGCACCGACTTTGGCCATAATATTGTTGTCCCCCCCCCGACCATTCCAAACTTTGGGGGGCACTTCAAACCCAATCAAACCCGTGCCCAACGATTGCGCATCCGACTGGGCAAACTAGGAGAAATGGCCCTCATCGGTCACCTTGATCTGGCCCGAATGCTCGATCGCGCCGTGCGTCGAGCCGCTTTACCCATCACCTTTACCGGCGGCTACCACCCTGGACCTCGGATTTCTCCCGCCAATGCCCTACCTTTGGGGGCCACGAGCACGGGTGAAATCATCGACTTTGAGCTGACAAAGCCCCTCGATCCAGATTTTTTTAGGACCGAACTACAGGTTCAGCTCCCCCCCGAACTGCCGATTTACGAAGTCATGCCGGTTGACCTCTCTGCCCCCGCCGCCACTAAAGTCCTCGAAAAAGCTGAGTATTTTCTAGCCGTTAGCTTAGAGCTGCCTAATAATCCTAATAGTGAGACTGAAGCCTTGAATAATGAGGCTGAAGCCTGGACTGATTGGGTTAGCCAAGTACTTGCGGCTGAGGAAATTATTTATCAGCAACCGCCCAAAAAATCCAGAAAAAAATCCAGCCAAAAATCCGACAAGATACGTTCGATCAATTTGAGAGAAAGGTTGTTTAATTTAAGGGTTGTCCCTGAGATAGAGCGCCTGTCACTGCCTGAGTCCGTGATCACCCAGCTGCAGCAATCTGGGGATGTGGTGCTTCACTATGTGGGCAGTTGCCGTAACGATGGCACCCTGCTGCGCCCTGAGCAGGTCGTATTTATGCTAGAACAGGTGGAACATCGGAGCCTCCAGTTGGGCCACATTCACCGGAATCTCCTCATTCTAGAGTGAAGATAGTCTTCAAGTGTGCGGAGTACCCAAGAATTGCCCCTTACATCGCGGATCTATTCCATGTCGCGTACTCATATCACCCGGATATTTTCTCGGCAACGACTGGCTGCCATAGCCTTGGCGCTAGCCGGTTTTGCCCTTGGTGGCCGCTCAGCCCAGGCTAACGAGGCTCGCCAACCGGAGGCGGTCCCCCAAGCAGGTGCCCTCCCTATCCCCTCAACCCTGGCCCAAGTGCAATCGGTGATCCTCGATCTCCAGCAGATTCCCGTCGATATGACCCCCAGTGCCCCTGAAATAGAAGCGGGGGTCGCTGTGACCGAAGACACCACCTCTGAGACCGATTTTACCCACCCCAGTCTCTGGTGGCAGCACGCTCAAAGCAGCCTTTTTGTAGAAACAGATCAGCTTATCTCTGGCTGGGTTGCCTATCGCCGAGACGGCCTTGATGCGCTGCACCACATTGATTTGGATCTCAACCGCCGTCTTTGGAACTCGTTGAACTACATAGAACAATACGCGCTCATCACCCAGTTTGGTCAAACTGCTAAATCTTACGGCTATCAGTTAAGACTGTTTACGGGCGAAAACTTGGCAGGTGCCTATGTTTGCAACTTTAATCCAACTGTAGAAGCGGCCTCCGTAGACCCCAGCAATACAGACTCCATCAATAAACAAGTCGGACTCGCAACCGAAAATCGCCACAAAAACGAGGTTTCAACGGAGACTTTGGATGAGATTTCCTGTGCAGTGAGTCTTGACTACCTGGGTCGCAGCAGTATTCGCGGTCGGGGGGCTAACCCATTGGGTCAACCTTAACCAAGGGCCTTCAACAGCTGTTCATAGGCAGCTCTACCTTCGGCTGAGAGGGGCGCTAAAAACTCACTGTTTGCCAGTGTCTCGGCACTGGGTAAATTTTGAGACGATTGTAACGCCGACGGTCTTTTTGCCTGCCCTAAAAACAGAGGCGAAAACCCTCGACTGGAGAGGGAAATTTGGGTGGCAATTGGTAGCTCCCAGCAAAAGTCAATCCACTGCCGACTCAATGACTCAGGGGCAAAAGGCTCTGCCCCGTCAGGTCTCACCCACAGATCGCACGACAGGATGCTCCCCTCCGGGGGAAACCCGGCCCGCAACTGAGGATAGCGGCTCAGAGCCCCTAGGATCTCGCTACTCCAGCCTACGGCTAGCGAGATGTCTTCGTTGATGAGGGCTTTGAGATAAGTGCTCGAATCATATACTTTGGCTTGTTGATGAAGGGCCTTGAACTTTTTTACCACTTCATCATCTGCGATCGCAGATTCTTGGTTAATGGAATGCCCTAACACCTTTAAGACCAGCCCGATCAGCAGTTGAGGATACTCGGGCAGCGCAATTCGACCTTGCAGCTCAGGTAACCATAAACTCTCTAGGCTTGGCTGCCGATTGTCTTGACTCTCCAGAGAGCGATGGTAGACCAACATCAGACTTTGAATCCGATAAGGGGCCCCATAAATGGGGGCAGTGTCGTCTAGTTCGCCTTGGCGATTACGACCCATTAACTGTCGCAAATCTTTGGGAAAATCCTGCCACGGGGAGCTATCAGCCATCTCAATGGGCTGAATCAACTGCTGCTGCACCGCCGATGTCAGCCAATAATCACTCAAAGTCAACCAGTCTGCCCTGATGATAGGGGGGGGAGCAGCTCCGTTAACCCTGGGTAGCCAGCGTTGCCACAACGGCAACGGGGGCGCTTTTTCTACCTTCCAATGCTGTAGCTGCTCAAACAAAGCGATCAACTGGTCGCTAGACTCAAACTTAAGTGTCACAGATTGATCGAGTTGCTGACGAAATCCCTTAATCAGCTGAGGTGGGATTGATCGATCTAAAAATCTAACCGCCAGCTCAGGTCGATTGTTAGATCGACAAGCGCTCAAGCTCAAGCCAGCGGCTAAAGCAGCGGTGCCTAAAATAAAGCTTCGTCTTTGCATGCAAACATTTTACAGGGGGAGCAGCCTCAGCTGCCCCCCCCTTTAGTAGACCTAACCGCCTAAACAAGCTATCTAAGTCTTTGCAGAATTTTGAGGTATCCAGAACACCTCAGTGGGATTCAAAAACTGCACATTATCCATCAGGTGCAATTAATTAAGGCGCAGAGTAGCGAGCCTTACCCCCGCCCCACTGTCCGCCAAGCACCTTGGGCTGCAACAAAATGTAGCCAGAAACAGCAACGATGTCGTCCTCTGTAAAAGAGCGCATTTTCGGGAAAATGTCGGTGCTTTTTGTACTCGGATGAAGCTCAGAGATCTCGACTAAACCATCGTAGGTTGTCGGATTATGTAAATAATCGACTAATGCCTCTAGGTTATTTCGATTGGGATAAGCTCCTTCGAGTGCTTCTGGCTCTAGGCCCACGTTTGGATTGGTTTTCGTGATGCCTTGAACATGGCAGGTGGCGCAAGCATAGTTAAATTGCTTTCGGCCTTGGGCGACTTGCTCCAGGGAAATCACAAAGGTATCTCCCTGCTCATTGAGCGGTAAAGTCCGAGTTTCTCTATCTAACTCGGCCGCCGTCGCACTGCCCATGACTAAATTGCTAATAAAAAATACAGTGGCTATCACTAGCCATATGTACCTCTTGAACATGGTTCTCCTCAAAATGGCTCGCATATCAGACACGCAACACAGCCTGGAGTGAACGTTATTAAAAACGATTTACTCTAGTACCAACATCATGCCACTGATGGGGTCGATTCCAAAGCAATCAGTGAATTCTTTGCGACGCGAAATGATTTTGGGTCATGGCTGGTGTCATCACGGCATGGGACGATGCTTCGGGCGCAAGGGTGTGAAGCCGAATCAGCTGACTCAGCACTGATTTGAGCTGTGTTCTGGACACAATCTTGTCTACAAAACCATGGTGCAGGAGGTATTCAGCCGTTTGAAAATCATCGGGCAGCTTTTCGCGCAGGGTTTGCTCAACCACACGACGCCCGGCAAACCCAATCATGGCATTGGGCTCAGCCAAAATAATGTCGCCGAGCATCGCAAAACTGGCGGTCACCCCGCCCGTGGTGGGGTTGGTTAAAACCGGGATGTAGAGCAGCCGCGACTCGCGATGCCGCTCCAGGGCAGCAGAGATCTTTGCCATCTGCATCAGGCTCAGCATGCCTTCCTGCATACGAGCTCCCCCAGAGGCGCATATAATTACTACCGGGCGGCGCTCCTGGGTGGCTCGCTCAATCAGTCGGGTGAGTTTTTCGCCCACCACAGAGCCCATGCTGCCCCCCATAAACCGAAAGTCCATGACCCCCAAGGCGACTGGGTTGCTTTCTAACTCACCCAGGCCGGTTTGGACGCTGTCGATCAGCTTCGTTTTACTTTGCATATCTCGCAGGCGGTCGCTGTAGGCTTTGCGATCGCGAAATCTGAGCGGATCTTGAGGCGAGATGTCTGCGTCTAAAGGTTGCCAGGTTTTGGCATCAATGAGCTGCTGAATGCGCTCATCGCTAAAGACACGGTAGTGGTGCTCACACTCTGGGCACACCATCTGATTAGCTCTGAGATCTTTGGTATAGGTCAGTACGCTGCATTTATCGCACTTTGTCCAAAGACCGTCCGCAATTTCGCGCTCTTGCCTATCTTGGCTAATGGGGCCTTCTTTTTTACGGTTGGCAAACCAATCAAAGAGGGACATAAACCCTTGCTCATCGAACTGCATAAGAGGGCTTATAGCCAAGGGCCAAGACGTGGGTGAACGTTGTGTTGGCTACAAATGCCCTAACCTTAATCCTACTGTTTTAGATCCCTTTGTGTGGAGAAATCTTGGGGAAAGGCGTCAGGCGTCAGGCGTCAGGTGTTTAGAGACCAGGAGCTGGGAAATACTAAGTTCCCATGGCTTGTTTAAGTGATTATGCATGCCCTATGGAAAAACGAGATTGAGGTAACCCTGGATTAACCCTGACCCGTAGAACAGGGTGATGGCAGCGCCCAAGACTAGAAAAGGACCAAACGGCATAGGTTGACGACGACCCAAACGTTTGGTTGCGATCGCACTGAGCCCAATCAACGCCCCCAGCAAACACGCCAAAAAGATACTCAACAACAGCCCTTGCCACCCAAACCAGGCCCCTAACATCGCCGCTAACTTAGCATCACCGCCCCCCATAGCGGTTTGACCTAAGAGGGCAGTGCCCAGCAAGTTGATCAAATCAAACAACCAGATCCCTAAGAGAGTTGCCCCAAAACTGGCAATGAAGCGAACCAAAATATGGCTCAGGTTCGGCGACTCAAAGTAGGCCAGACCACTTTGAAATAGCCAGCCCAATACGACCCCTGACGCCGTCAGCGGATTGGGCAGTGTCATCGTATCGAGATCAATCAGCGCCAGGGCAGTCAGCCAGCTGACCAGCGCCCAAAAACCGACGGTTTCAAAGGTCCAACCAAACTTGCCAAAAACACTGAAAAATAAAACCCCTGTCAAAAACTCCACCAGGGGATAGCGTCCCGAAATCGCTGTGCGGCAATAGCGACAGCGACCCTTTAGCCATAGCCAACCCAATACCGGCACATTATCGTAAGGCTTGAGCCGATTTTCACACTTAGGGCAGTGAGACGGGGGATGTAGCAGGGACAGACCTGCTGGCAACCGGTAGATAACGACGTTGAGAAAACTACCGACCGCAGTCCCAAAGACAAAGACAAAAATGGCAGGAAGGAAGGTGTCCAAGACAAACAAAGCAAAACGATTTTAGAGTTTAGATTTTGGATTTTGGAGGGTTATGCTACTCCAAAATCTAAAATCCAAAATCCAAAATTAGACTACCCATTTGTTGGGGACTTACCTTAATTTTGGATGACTTAATGAAGTCCTGGCTCAATCTGACTGAGGGGAATAAAGCACTCATGGGGGAGTAACACCGGCTTATCGCCAAAGATCAGCTTGCCGCGATAGTTAGACCGACCAATGGCCACGCCAATAGGCCGCTGGACCACCTCTGGATGCACCTCGTAATAGGTGCGATAGATATGCCGCGCAGCTTTTAACAAAGCAGGGTCTAGCATCGACGGCGTCCCCCCACCCATCAGACCCGGATCCATCCCCGGCCCCGATGTGCCCTCCGGTGACATACCGTAGTTTGGCTGCTGTAATGATTGCACGTCTCTATAACCCCACTCGTTAGCTAGCAATGTAATTGATTTACGCTAATCCGGCAAATACTTAGGTAATCGGTTTCAGGTGGTAGGTTTTAGGCCCAAAGCTTAAAATTTAGATAGCCCTCAGCGCCAATCGCTCAAAATCGAGTTAACCACCTACATAACCAAGATCTAACGCCTAATTACCCATCCCCTAACGCCTTCAAAAGCACTTCGCCCATCCCCTGACATCCGACAGATTGCATCCCTTCTGACATGATATCGCCGGTTCGATAACCTTGATCGAGTACCTTGAGGACGGCCCGTTCGATTTTGTCGGCGGCGGCGGGCTGATCGAGGCCGTAGCGTAGCATCATCGCGGCGCTCAAGACCTGGGCCAAGGGGTTGGCTTTATCTTGTCCAGCGATATCGGGGGCAGACCCGTGTACTGGCTCATAGACCCCAGGCTCAGAGGCCCCCAGACTCGCAGAGGGTAGCATACCGATGCTGCCGGTGAGCATCGCTGCCGCATCTGACAAAATATCGCCAAATAGGTTGCCGGTGACGATCGTGTCAAACTGCTTAGGCCAGCGAACCAGCTGCATGGCTGCATTGTCTACATACAGGTGACTCAGCTCGATATCCGCATAATCTACTGCCAGGGCCGTGATGCGATCGCGCCAAAACTGGGACACTTCTAAAACGTTGGCCTTATCGACCGAGCAAAGTCGCCCCTGGCGTTTTTGCGCGGTTTCAAACGCAACTCGACCAATCCGATCAATTTCTGAGGCCCCATAGGCCATCGTATTGACCCCCCGCTGTTCCCCCGATTCACCCTCAAAGACTCCCCGCGGTTTACCAAAATAAATGCCCCCAGTGAGTTCACGCACCACCATGATGTCAACTCCCTCCACCACCTCGCGCTTGAGCGAAGAGGCATCTACCAGCTGGGGTAAAATCGTCGCTGGCCGCAGATTAGCAAACAACCCCAGCCCCGCTCTTAGCCCCAATAATCCGGTTTCGGGACGCTGATGTCGGGGCAAGGTATCCCATTTGTACCCCCCAATGGCCGCTAGCAACACCGCATCGCTGCCCCGACAAATTTGCAGCGTCTCATCGGGTAGAGGATTGCCAGTTTCATCAAGGGCACTTCCCCCAATCAGCGCAGATTGAAAGTCAAA
>JBCCRZ010000175.1:0-10056 GCA_039200855.1 Cyanobacteria bacterium P01_D01_bin.44
CTGGAGAGGGTCGAAGGGGCGGTCCCCCTATCCATTACCCATCGCGACACCGAGCGCAGCGTCACGGTACTGGCCAAAACAATTCCCACCGGGGATTACTACGACACGGAGATCCTGGCGGATCTGGCCCCTAAACTGGATGCGTTGCTGTATGACCCAGCCCTGAGCGATGAAGCCAATATAGCGGCGGGTCACTGGCCTCGGGGCTATCGCTATCAGTATGGGGGCGATGCCGAAACAAGCGGAGAAACTTTCGCGTCAGCGGGGCAAATGCTGATTGTGGCGGTCTTCTTAATCTTCGCGCTGCTGGTGCTGCAGTTTGGCTCCTATACCCAGCCGATCATCATTATGCTGACAATTGTGTTTGCCCTGATCGGTACGTTTATCGGCTTTTTCCTCTTGGGCCTCTCGTTCTCGTTTCCCGCCATGATCGGCGTCATTGCGCTGACCGGCATCGTAGTCAATGACGCCATCGTCATGGTCGATACCATGAACGCCAAGCTGAAGGCAGGCTTCGATGTACGCCACGCGGCGGCTCATGGGGCCAGCGATCGCCTCCGGCCTATTCTCACCACCAGCACCACCACGATCATCGGCCTGCTACCCCTGGCATTTAGTGAGGCCAAATGGTTTGGTCTCTGTATGGCGATCATTTTTGGCCTGCTGTCCGCCACTCTGATTGCGCTGCTGGTGGTGCCGGGATTGTATTTGCAGCTCACACCCAAAACCCCAGTCATCCATGACGAATAAAAATGTGAGGAGACTGTCATGAAAATTGGATTAAAAAGAGGCTGTATGACCTATGCCTGTGATCGTAACTTTTGTTCTGATGCTTTAATTCAAGTTTTAGGAGCCTAAAATGAATATCGAACGCCCAAATGCAAAAGAGCTAACCCCTGAAGAAGTTCAGCATCTTGAAAAATTAAGAACTGTGGTAAAGACTGCCCTAACGGACGGGACGCTATCTGAGTATGAGATTGACCATATCAAGTCACTCATTTGGGCAGATGGTAAAGTCACCTATGAGGAGCTGCGAACGCTCCATGAAACTATTCATTCGGTAATGGGAGATGATGTAGTCTTGCCAATGGAGTGGCGTAGTCAGTAAGTCTTGATATTCTGTTGCCTATAAGGGTCATCATGGGTAATCTATTGCTCACTACCGAGATTGATATTCTCATTCGCTGCTAGTGGCTTGTTTTGCTGCGATCGCATGGTACGAGTACTGGTCAATTTTGGTTCGCACTAGCGATGTTGTGTCTTCGGTCTTATTCATGATTAATTCAACGGTGCTAAACCTTGCCCATGAACTCTTCGCTGATGCCTAATCGGGTCGTCCCCCGACCCCAGTACACCCACCTCCTGAGTATTATTGTGCTGAGGCTGTTGATTGTTCCCTTCGTAGGATTAGGAGGAATTATCGGAGAAATTTTGGCCTCTTTCTTATTTTTTCACATGACGTTTTTGATTATTCAGTCCTACCAACAAAGGCGAGCGCTGTTTATTCTCTTTATGGCAATTGCCTCGGTTGGTTTGGCTCTCGACCTGCTCCTGACCTTGGGCTGGGTCTCCAGAACAGCTACCCCTATCCTGATCGTTCAAGTTATTTACAGCTTCTTTTTTGGATCTGCCGCTGGGTTGATTCTACGACGCATCCTGCAGACATCTCGGGTTACTATGGATACAGTCAAAGGGGGCATTTGTGTCTATATGTTGCTGGGCTATACTTGGGCCTTACTCTACGGCATGGTCTATACCCTTGACCCCAATGCTTTTTCCAGTGCCCTGGTGACAGAAACTTCTTATTTAAATACGTTGTATTTCAGCTTTATCACCCTAACAACCCTAGGCTTTGGCGATATTGTTCCAGTCAATGAAGTCGCATCTGTGCTCACCATTTTAGAAGCCCTAGCTGGGCAAATGTATCCCACCATCTTTATCGCATTACTCGTTAATGGATATTTTGCCCATCGGCAGCTACCAACAGAATAAGGAATAAAAATCAATTTTTTGCCCCCAGACTTCAAACCAAAAATCATGCCAAGAATGTGTTTCAGAAATACTTACCCAACATCAATTCAGCGAATTCTACAAACCACAGCCCTTAGCCTTTTATCCGGAATAATTGCTTCGTTTCCAGTCCGAGCAGCAGACGAGATTTATTTGGACTATGGTCCTTTTGGCCGAGTGCTCCCCGCTTCATCTTTAGAAGCATTTGTCGAAGACGGCACTGTGGATGATGAGCTGGCTCCGCTGTTAAACGCCATCCCTAAAGAAAGACAGCAGGATTTTCGGCAGGTTCTGAGCACGCCGCTGCAAGTATTGAGTTCAGGCATTCCTGAGCAGATATATGATCCCTTTGTGCTCTCCCAATGGCTATACTCGCCCATTGGTGAATCTGTTTTAGCCAGGGTTGGGCAATTAATTCAAACCCAGGGACGTCGCAATGGTCAGCAGGCCATTCGCGCCGCCATCATTTTGGCCGCAGCTGATCCGGATGGCCTCTCGCCCATCAACCTTATCCGCTATTATCCAACCGGGGGTGTCCGGTTGGATCTTCAACAGGTCTTGGCATTAGCAAAGGCTGCCAAAACTAACGTCGAGACCACTGGCCAGTTGGTCACTGTCGCCACCCAACTTTCTGAAGCGGCGGCGGCCACTGATCCGGTTCTTGACTACAGCACTTTGCCCGTCTTGGCAGAAGCCGCGCCGTTTAATGTGGAGATGCGATCGCTAATACTACAAGATAGCCAGCGCAATAGCACCAGCGCTGACGGGTCAGTTCGCACATATCCAACAGATCTCTACCTGCCTGACGATCTCAGTGCTGTCCAGGGACCCATTCCAGTCATAGTTCTCTCCCACGGTTATGGTGATACCCGCACCAATCCGGGGGCTGTTGCTGCGGCCCGTAGTCTAGCCGCAAATGGATTTGTGGTGGCTTTGCCAGAGCATGTTGGCAGTAATAAGACCTATCAGGACAATTTACTCAGGGGCCTGACCCATGAATCCTTTGAGGCAATGGAATTTGTTGATCGGCCTTTAGATATTCGGTTTCTACTCGATACGCTAGAACAGCTAAACGACCCCGAATTTCAAGGACGTCTCCAACTCGATCGCGTGGGTCTTATCGGTCACTCATTTGGGGGGTATACGGTGCTAGCAGCAGCAGGGGCGACCGTTGATATTGAGCGTCTACAGCAACAGTGCGATCTCAACGCAGAGATTGCGCCTGACAATGTTAATATTGCGCTCTTACTTGAGTGCAGGTTGTTAGAGTTAGAAGCGTTGCCCGATATGATTCAACAATTAACAGACGGTAGCCTGGCCGATGAACGAGTGAGTCATGTATTTGCCTTAGCGCCCGTGAGTAATCTGTTTGGAGAGAGCGGTATGGGCCAAATTCAGATTCCAGTCGTGATTATGGGCGGAGCTTATGACGTGGCTAGCCCCATTGCTCTAGAACAGTTGGTTGCTTTTCAAGGGTTGACCACCCCCGAAAGGTATTTCTACGTGGGAGAAAACCTTTCCCATACACCCGCAATGACTCGAATTATCTTGAGTGTAACCAATTCAAATAGTGATATTGTTGAGAACTTTAATGAAGCCGAAGAATTGTTTTCTAGCCTGATTGTCTCCCTTGCCATTGCTCACGGACAAGTCTACTTGCTAGACGATGAATCGTATCGCCCCTATCTGACATCAGCCTACGTTGAGGCTGTCAGTATAGAACCGACCAGACTGCATCTGCTGAGGGCTGTCCCAGATGGGTTTTGACTAGGCCGAGTCATCATCTCATTTTGGGTTGGAGAGAGAAGATCAACCCTGTCACATGAGGTCCAACTCACGGACCCCGACGGAAACCGTAGTGTTGATTAATCGCCTACTTCATCGTATTGATTGCGGGCAGCAGCCACGTCAGAAAAGTGCGCTCTGGACCAGTCTGAGATCGCTTGCAAGGGCTCTAGCAAAGATTCCCCCAAGGACGTCAGCGAGTATTCCACATTGGGCGGCATCTCTGACAACACAGTTCGTGCCACGAGCCCGTGCCGCTCCAGTCGACGGAGGGTTTGAGTCAGCACCTTTTGAGAGATGCCTTCAATGCGCTGCTGGATCTGGTTATATCGTCGTGGACCGTAGGCAAGGCAATAGAGCACAATCACGCTCCATTTGTTGGCAAGCACATCGAGAATTTGTTGGGTCGGGCAGTTGAGGGTAAATCTCTCGGGTTCTGGAAAGTCGCGGATCATGTCAAAGCCACGTACCATTTGGTACCTGATTGCGTTTGTGCGATCGCTATCCTAGCCTACTCTAGGACACTCCCTGAGGCCTAAACCCTATGAATTCTGTCATTAATTTGTTTTCCTCTATACAATTGGGTCGCTACACCCTGCCCAATCGGATCGTGATGGCTCCGATGACCCGCCTGCGGGCGGTGGACTCCATTCCCACGGATTTAATGGCCGAATACTATGCCCAGCGGGCCTCGGCGGGCTTAATCATTACCGAATGTACGATGGTGTCGCCCATGAGTCAGGGATATATGAACTGCCCAGGCATTTACTCAGACGCGCAGCTGACCGGCTGGCAAAGGGTGACCGAAGCCGTCCATGCTAAGGGGGGCAAAATTTTTCTACAGCTATGGCACAGTGGTCGGATTGCTCACCCGGCGCTGCTCGACGGTGAGATGCCGGTTGCACCCAGTGCGATCGCAGCTACCGGCACCCTACACACCCCCATTGGTAAGGTCACCCTCGAAGCCCCTCGGGCTCTGGAAACAGACGAAATTCCCCAAATTGTTGAGCAATTTCGTCAGGGGGCTGTGAATGCCCTGGCAGCGGGCTTTGATGGGGTTGAGCTGCATGGGGCCTTTGGCTATTTGATCGATCAGTTTTTGCAAGACGGGTCTAATCAGAGGGCCGATCAGTATGGGGGCTCCCTCGAAAATCGGGCTCGGTTTCCGCTTGCAGTGGTCGAGGCCGTCTGTCAGGCAGCGGGTTGCGATCGCGTGGGCATCAAGTTGTCCCCAAGCAATACCTTTTATGGCATGAAGGATGCCGATCCTCAGGCCACGTTTAGCCATCTGATTCGTCGCTTAAATCCGTTGGGTTTGGCCTATATTCACCTGATGGAACCCAGCGATCAGGATCTGGCCAATGGGGATGTCATTCAGTCGGTGATTTCGACCTTCCACTCAAGTTATGACGGCTTGATCATCACCAACGGTGGATACGACAAAGCCAGCGGTGACGAGATTTTAGCCAGCCAAAAAGCAGAGCTGGTCTCCTTTGGTCGGTCCTTCATTGCCAATCCTGATCTGTCTGAGCGCTTTGCCGTCAATGCTGAGTTGAACACGCCAGATTTTTCAAAGTCCTACGGTATTGGCGATACCGATTTGGAAAAAGGCTACACTGATTATCCGTTTCTATCGGCACCCGTGCCAGAATAAGATACCCGTTATTGCTCAGGCCATGGCACTTACCCGCGCTACCTTGACGACCGGACACCTGCAACGCATTGTCCAACAAGTCCCCGAATTAGAAGCCTATATCCTGAGCAAAACCGAATTAGAATGCTCCATTCAACAAACGCTGCAACAACGCCCCACGCCTGAATACCCCGATCACACAAGTGTTTGGATTTTTGCCTACGGATCGCTGATTTGGAACCCGATTTTGCAATATGGTGAGCGTCGTACCGGGAAAATTTATGGCTGGCATCGCCGCTTTTGTATGCGGACGCCAGCCGGACGCGGCACGCCAGATCGCCCAGGTCTCACCCTAGCGCTAGAGCGAGGGGGGAGCTGTTGTGGGGTAGCGTATTGCATTGCCACAGAACAGCTTTCATCGGAGTTGTTGCTGCTGTGGCAGCGGGAAATGGTGGTGGACTCCTATATTCCTCGATGGGTCAAAGTATGGGCCGATGGCCAGGCGATAGATGCGATCGCATTTACCATCAATCCACAACATCCCTTGTATGCGCCTAAGCTCTCTATCATAGAGATGGCTGCCTCCATCTCAAGGGCTCAGGGGGCACTTGGCTCCTGTACGGAGTATCTGCTACAGACGATAGCGGGGTTGGCCAACAACGGCATTACTGATCGAGGTTTGCTAAAAGTGCGCGATCGGATTAAGGACATGCAGATAAATACGGGTGGTTAGACAAAGCTCACATGGCGTTGGGACTGCCTTTCTTCAACCAGTCATCTACCATCTGCAAAAAATTCTGAAGGACGGGAGATACTCCGCCAGAGCGGTTACGTCCTTGCGTTGACTGTGCCGCGTCGGCTGGGTTTATCCCCTCATTCCAGGCAATGGCTAGCTTTAGGACGGGGGTTTCTTCCTGAAGGGGACGATAGACCACCCCCGGTCGGCTGATGCTTTGCATTGAGGCGGAGACGAAAGCAATACCGATGCCCGCTGCCACCAGGCCAATCATGGTGGGCTGGGGGGTCACTTCTTGTACCACTTTTGGGCTAAAACCTGCCTGGGCACACAGCCTCAGAATACGGCTGTAGAGATAGGGACCAACCGCCCGGGGAAAGAGAATGAAGGACTCTTGAGCAAGATCTTTGATAGACACGTTAGGCTGATTGGCCCGGTGGTGATGCTCCGGCAGTGCCACGACCATGGATTCATGAAACACCTCCCGCAGCTGTAGCGGGGCATCAATGGGTGGGTGCAAAAAACCAACCTGAATATCATTAGTGAGCAGCGCTGTTTCTTGCTCAGGGGTACAGAGTTCATGCAGAGTCAGTTCAACATTGGGGTAGCGATCGCGGAAAGTGCGCACAATTTCAGGCAGCACAGTGTAAAGAGCTGGGCCCGTGTAACCAATCGAGAGATTGCCGACCATCCCCTGAGCGGCTCGCTGCGCCGTCGAAATTGCTGTTTCAGCCTGCTCTAATAGCCGTATCGCATCAGTCAAAAAGATTCGTCCAGGCTCAGTCAGCTGTACAACTCGCTTCGTGCGATAGAGCAGTTGGATCCCCAGCAGCGTCTCCAGGCGGCGAATCTGGTCACTGAGAACAGGCTGTGTAATCCCTAGATGCTCTGCGGCCCGGCCAAAGTGTAGCGTTTGGGCAACGGCAACAAAATAGCGCAGATGGCGTAGTTCTATAGATGTGATAGATGGGGTCGTCGTACCAACCATATTAATAGCTTTAAACTATTAAAGCTGAGTTAAAAATCTATTGGACAGATTATAGCTGAGCTTTCTATGGTGGAATGAGTCTTTTACCACCAAGCATGTTACTCAAATCTCTCGTCCGATCTTTGACTATCGGTTTAATCTTGCTGCCAACCGCTGCCTCTAGTTTGGCTCAAGATCGGTCTGCCCCTCTCGACTTTCAAGGCCGCTATCTGGTGTCGATCTCCGATGCTGATATGCTCGCCTCTGCCTACGGCGATGGTCAACTGGGCCCCCCTGAAGGCCGAGATGCGCTGAGTGTGATTCCGTTGGATGGGCATGTCAGAGACTTGCAAGCCTATGAGGTTGAGGCCAGTAACTCCGTTGCAGGCCCGCCAGTGGCGGTGACGGTGACGCCCGATGGTCGCTACGCGATCGTGGTGGAATCATTCACACCTCGTCCCGAAGGTCCCTGGGAAAATCAAACCTTTGCGGATCTGAGTCATGGCAATCGTCTTCAAGTGTTTGACCTGGTCGATCCGACCCAGCCAACGCGAGTGCAAGAGATCACCCTCGCCGAGAGACCCGACGCAGTCAGCATTAATCAAGCGGGCACTTTAATTGCGGTTACATTTCACCCGGCGGGGGCTGGCACAGAAACCCCATTAGTCCTTATCTCCTTTAGCAATGGTCAATTAGGGGAGCCCATATACCCCACTGTCCCCTCCATCCCCAGCGGCGATCGACTGATTCATGCTGAATGGCATCCGACCCAGAATGTATTAGCCCTTGTCAATGAAACCGCCGCAGAGGTTTCATTGACACAGGTGGCTATCCAGGGCAACAATTTTGAACTTCAACCCTGGGGGAATGTCGTGAAAATCGAGAAAGGGCCCTACATGGCTCGTTTCACGCCGGATGGGCGACACCTGATCGTCAACAACCTTTTCTGGGGGCCTGATGTGGATGGCACCTGGAGCGAAGCCCCCCGGGGTAGTGTCAACAGTATCCGCTTAGAAGAGGGAACTCAGGCTGATGGCTCACCGCGCCATGCGCTGATATCACGGGCCATGACAGGCGTGAGCCCAGAAGGCATCGCCATCAGTCCAAATGGTCGATATGTGGTGACCACTAATCTGGAGCGAAGCTATCTGCCCTATGGTGACGAGCGCATCACCTGGTTCTCATCATTAAGCCTGATCACCCTCGATCCTGAAACGGGGCAGTTGAATCATGTGGCAGATTATCCCTACGATGGCATTCTGCCCGAAGCCGCTACGTTTGATGCCTCTGGTCAGTATCTGGCGGTGGCGAACTACGACCATTTCGACGATCGTATCCAGGGAAGTTCTATTGATTTTTGGCGAATTGCCACCGATCCGCTGAATCCTCAACCTTTGCTTGTGAAGACATCCTATTCTGTGCCCGTCACGCGCGGGGCACACTCCATGGTGCTTGTGCCTTGAAATCCCACTAACCGCTTAACTTTGAATGTTTCTGATCTGTTTAACCACGTCTAAAAATCCCTGAACCACTGGAGACACGGGTTCTTGTCGCCAGGCAACCGCGAGCTGAAGCTGGGGAGCTTCCCCCAGCAGCGTGCAGTAAGCTATGCCTGTCAGGCCCGCTTTTTGCAGACTTTCAGGGACAAACGTAATCCCCATCCCAGCTGCGACTAAGCCAATTCGGGTTTGATGTTTGACTTCTTCATATACAATATTGGGCTCAAATCCGGCCTCTCTGCAAAGCGCCAGGATTTGGTCATAGAGAACTGGCCCTTCATAGCGAGGGTGCAAGATAAAAGGTTCCGTAGCCAGTGCCTTTAGGGGTAGTTGTTTTTGCTTAGACTGAGGATGGGTATGAGGCAGGGCGACCAGTAATCCCTCCCCCTGCAGTGGATAGAGTGCAAGGAGAGACGCCTCTATCGGCGGATGTAAAAAGCCGACGTCAATCGTTTCTGTTCTCAGCCCATTGACCTGATCCAGGGTGCAAATTTCGCTCATGGCGAGTTTGACGTTGGGATAGCGATCGCGAAACTGCTTCAAAATTTCGGGTAGCACGGTGTGCATAGATGAGGGCGTAAACCCAATCCGCAAGCAGCCTACCTCTCCTCGGGCTACACGCTGTGCCACCTGCACAGCCACGTCCACTTGCTGTAACGCTTTGCGAACTTCCCCTAAAAATGCAGCACCCGCTTCGGTCAGCTCTACTGTTCGTTTGGTGCGTCGCAGCAGCTTTACACCCATTTCGGCTTCTAATCGATGGATCTGTCGGCTCAGGGCAGGTTGGGTAATCTGCAATCGAGCCGCAGCTCGACCAAAGTGCAGCTCTTCTGCGATGGCCACAAAGTAATGAAAAGCATGAAGCTTCATAGTAATAACCTTATGTTATTAGTGCTGCCCTAAAAAGCATTGGACAGCATTATTCTCGCCTGTTTATGTTGGGAACTGTAAACCTGCTTCTACAAAATTCATGTGGGACAGACAGCGTTTGCTGAGCTGGGTAAAACATCATGGCACGTCCAAAATGGATTTCTGGGTTAGTTCTCTTCTCAATGTCGGTTGGGGTTGCGATCGCACTCACTCACCTGAGATCATCTGATGCGTTGCCAAATTTGGCAGCTGGGTACCCCCATAGCTCCCCAACCGCTGACACAGCCATAGCTCAGGATTTAGAGTATACTCCCAGTCTTGAGACTTCAGAGGCTTCATCAGTGCAATTCCCAGCTGGGTATCAGCAGCAGTTTGTCCACTACGCGACGGTGGACTGCCCCAACAGCAGCATTGTCAGACAGATGTATGTAAACCGCCCTGCCCTCGACACCCTTAAAACCAGTGAAACGGTGCCCAGCGGCACCGTGATTGTGATGGAAACTCACTCAGCGCGTCAGGGCAGCCACGGGCGCTTAACCCCCACGCGGCTCAACAA
>JBCCRZ010000176.1:0-10043 GCA_039200855.1 Cyanobacteria bacterium P01_D01_bin.44
CAGTTATATTCTGTTTGCTCAACATGGCTGGGCCGATACCCATACCCAGATCAGCAAACTGGCTCGGGTCTTGACCCCTAGCAAAGCCGCCATGGTCTCCCCTGATCTGGGCTTTGTGAAAACCTGGTGGCGGATTGAGCCCCTGGTCGCTCGGGTCGAAAAAACAGCTGCGACCTACTGCGAAGAGATGCCCCATATCCCCAAACGCATCGTCGGCCACTCCATGGGCGGGCTGATCTGGTTAGAAGTGCTCAACCGCAACCCGCAGTGGTGGCCCCAAATTGAATCTCTGACCCTGGTGGCCTCCCCCGTGGGCGGGGCTGACCTGGGGCGGATTTTTGACCCCCTACGCTGGGGCATTGGCATCGCCCGTGACCTGGGCACCAACCGTCGCCCCATCGCTGAGCGCATCGCCCAGCAAATCCCCACCCAAATCATCGCCAGCGACCTTGACGGCGGCAGCGATGGCACCGTCACCCTCCAATGCACCCAGTTCCGCAATGCCCAATATGTTCAGCTCAGCGGCATTCACCATTCCCGCCTGAAATGCCACCCCGAGGTCGCCACCGCCATTGTTAACTTTTGGGCCAACCCCACCAAACCTACAGCCCCGGCAGATCCGCTATGTGAGATTGTCGTAGAGCAGCTGCACGCTATTCCTGGTATGACCGACGCCCACTACCGCGACTTTGGCAAAGCTCAGATTTGGGCGACTTTGGCAAACGGGCTAACCCTGCGAGTCTGGCAAAATCTAGCAGGGGTTCATCATGTCTTTTTAGCCGATACGAAAGGAATCTGTCAGTTCGCCGGATTTGTGGGCTGGTTTGATACAGATGGCCTGTATAAAGCGCTTATCCGCATTCAGAAGGCTTTCGCGTCTTAAAATTCTCTTCCGGCTGGTGAGGTGGTGAATAGGTGAGTGCGCTGCGCTGGTGAGTGAGTGAATGGCTTACCTTACCACCTCACTTTTCCCAAAATAACGTTCAGTATTTAGTCATCCAGGATATAACTGTCAATTGCTTTTGACAAGATTTAGCCGGACCCCGATTAAATCAGTGAAACTTTGATTAATCCGGGGTCCTGACCTTGCGACCGAGCACTGGCCGTCGATATTTTACAGACAGACCAGAGCAATCCGCTAAAATCTTGGGGATTATAAACATATCCTCCGCACTCTGCTTGATTAATCCAGCATCAACCTATGGAATCCTCAAAAATCGAGCTGTCTGTCGTAGTGCCGCTCTACTGTGAGGCATCCAATATCGATCATTTGTTTGAGCGGTTGGAGACGATGATCCTGGGCTTGGACGTTGCCTATGAAATTGTCTGCGTTGACGACGGCAGCCATGATGATACCCTGGGGCGACTGATTGCTCATCACAGCCGTAACCCCAATATCAAAGTCGTTGCCCTGTCTCGCAACTATGGCAAAGAGCTGGCCCTGACCGCCGGCATCGACTATGCCCAGGGCAAGGCTGTCGTGCCGATTGATGCGGATTTGCAAGACCCCCCAGAGCTGATTGGGGCCCTACTCGATAAGTGGCGCGAAGGCTATGATGTCGTCTATGCCCGCCGTCGCACCCGCCTGGGTGAAAGCTGGCTCAAGCAGTTTACCGCCAATGGGTTCTACCGGGTGATTGGTCGTATGAGCCAGGTGCCGATCCCCGAAGATACGGGGGATTTTCGTCTGCTCGATCGCCGGGTCGTAGAAGCCCTTAAAACCCTGCCCGAGCGTACTCGATTTATGAAGGGGCTGTTTGCCTGGGTGGGGTATAAGCAAACTTTTATCACCTATGACCGCGCCCCCCGCCACAGCGGCCAAACCAAATGGAATTACTGGAAACTTTGGAATTTTGCCGTAGACGGCATCACGTCATTTAGCACCACCCCCCTTAAGGTTTGGAGCTATGTAGGCCTGGGGTTTTCAATGATTGCCTTTATCTATGCCACCTTTTTAGTGCTACGCACGCTAATTCGCGGCATTGATGTCCCCGGTTATGCGTCACTGATGGTCGCCGTGTTGTTTCTCGGTGGGGTGCAGCTGATGAGTTTAGGCATCATTGGCGAGTATTTGGGCCGGGTCTATGAAGAAGTGAAAGGTCGCCCACTCTACCTGGTTAGGGAGTTTTATGGAGAGCCTATCAAGCCTTCAAACTCATCTTCCCCAAGCCCGATAGAGTCTTCCTATGGCAAATCTTAAACGCACCCTTTTGGCGATCGCAATTGTATGTGCGATCGCAACCGCTACGGCCCTTTATTTTGTGGGGGGTATTGACCCCGCCTGGTTAGAAATCACCCTACAGCGGGCGGGTATCTGGGCCCCAATTATCTATATCGTCATTTACACCCTCGCCACCATTTTGGTGTTGCCCTCCACCGTCTTAAATCTAGCCGGGGGAGCCCTGTTTGGCGTTTGGCTTGGCACCCTATGGACCACCCTCGGCGCGATCATCGCCGCCGTCGTCGCCTTTGGCTTTACCCGCACGGTGGGGCGTGAACTGATTGCTAGACGCATGGCCGGTTACTGGCAGGCCATCGACGCCGAAATCCACCAGGGCGGGCTGTTTTACATGTTCTCAATCCGGCTGCTGCCGATTATCCCCTACGGCCTGGTCAATTTTGCCGCCGGCCTGACCTCTATTAGTTTTCGAGATTATTTTATTGGCACCGCCCTGGGCACCCTGCCAGGGGTACTGCCCTTTGTACTCCTGGGCCACTCCGGCGTCGAGTCCATCCAAACCGGGAACGTATTGCCTATCTTCGGGGCCCTCAGTTTGATCGGCCTGCTGGTGGGGGGCGCGACATGGTATCGGCGACGACGGGCGTTTCCGAAGATAAAGGGCGAAAAGCGGAGGTAGAGGGTAGAGAGTGGAGGGTAGAGAGCAGTTCTTACAATTCGTATCGGCAGGCTAAAATTCAGCCCTGCATTCTCCCACTACCCATCCCCCACTACCCACTACCCCCTTATCTTCCCAAATCCTCCCGAGCCTTTTGACGCAGCTGACTCGCCTCAGGGTGCTCTGGCTCAATGTCCAACGCCTTATCTAGCGCTGCAATCGCCTGATCGTATCGCCCCAAATTCCACAGGGCCTCTCCTTTGATGGCCCAGGCTTCGGCAGAGTCACGGTTTAGGTCAATCGCCTCATCTAACGAGCGCAGGGCCTCAACCGAGCGGCCAAACGATTGCAGCACCCGCCCCTGCCCCAACCAGGCATCGGCGAGGTCGGGTTTGATCAGCGAAGCTTGTTGATATAGCCTTAACGCCTGGGGTCGCCGCCCTTGCAGCTCATAGGTATTACCTTTGCTGTTTATAGCTTCGGCGTAGTTGGGGTCAAAGGATAGGGCGTCGTTACAGGCCACTAGTGCCCGGTCAATCTCCTCCAGGGCATTGAGGCTGTCACAAAGGCCCCAATAAGCCGCAGCTAAGTTTTGTTGGAGCTCACCGGCGGCGTCATAAACCACCTGGTAGAGAGGCGCTGAGTTTTCTTGCAGCTGAATGGCTTCGTCATAAACGCCCAGGGCCGTGTCATGGTCTCCCTGGGTCCTGAGATCATCCGCCTGGGCCCTGAGCAATTCAGCCTGGTCGATGGGTAGCAGCAGTTTTGAGACGGTGCGGCTCAATAAAATCGGCTCACCCAGGGCTGTAAAGTCCTCAGGCTCAGTAAAGGCGGGTTGTAGGGACCGCAGCCGCCCCGATAGCTGGGGAGACACAGCGGCTGCGGTCACGGCAATGGCTGCGAGGCTCAGGGTCGCCACCGTTGCGATCGCAGCTAGGGGCTTAACCAACCAGGGGCGACGAGGCTTGGGAAGCATCGTCGTCAAGTCTCCCCCCTCAGGTGAGGTCGCCACCGCTTGCAGGTTTAAAAAATCGGTCGGGTCAGCTACGGAAGCCCCCGAAATCGAGTTTGACCCATCGACCTCTTCATCTGCAGAGGCTGCTGCCAAATCAACCTTGGCGCTAATTTTGCCCTCCTGCCGAGGCTGCGTCATTTTTTGGGAGTCTGTTTCTGGCTCGGCATCAGAGGCTTTTACCAGCGCCGCTGCTCCCTGCACTAGCTCAGCTCGAATCGCCTCATCATCGATTTGAATGGGTAGACTTTGTAGCGCCGCCAACGCCTCAGTGGCAGTCGGATAGCGATCGCGAAAATCGTAGCGCACCATGCGATCCAAAATTTCTTTGAGCCCTTCTGACACCCAGGGGGCGTGCTTATGCCAATCAATTTCGCTGGTGCGCGGATCTTCGTCTAACTTTTTAGGATGCACGCCAGTCAAAGCCCGAATGCCGATCATGCCCACCGCGTAAACATCGCTGCTAAATCTAGGTTTGCCCGCCAGCTGCTCATTGGGCATATAGCCTTGGGTGCCGATGGCAATAGTCAAATTGGTCATACCGGGCTCTAGTTCCACCGGATGGTTGCCCATCTGCTTGACCGCTCCAAAGTCAATCAGCACAATCTTGCCGTCCTTAAGGCGACGGATTAAGTTAGACGGCTTGACATCCCGATGGATCGCCTGCTGCTCGTGGACAAACGATAAGACTTCTAGAATTTCGCGCAGTAAGAAGACCGTTTTGGCTTCTGACCAGGGCTTACCCAACACGATTTGATGACTGAGTTGGACGCCTTCTACAAACTCCTGAGCTAAGTAAAATTCCTGGCTTTCCTCAAAGTGAGCTAGCAGGGCCGGAATTTGGGGGTGATTCCCCAGCTCATAGAGGGCATTCGCCTCAGTATCAAACAGCCGCCGGGCCATTTCCAGACTATCAGCCTCGGTTGCCTGGGGCTTGAGCTGCT
The DNA here is from genome assembly GCA_039200855.1 of Cyanobacteria bacterium P01_D01_bin.44. GTDB lineage: Bacteria > Cyanobacteriota > Cyanobacteriia > Phormidesmidales > Phormidesmidaceae > SIO4C1. The sequence goes on from JBCCRZ010000176.1 coordinate 4,794, forward strand.
TAATGACACATTGGGGGTTGCCTGGCAAATGCAGATCTTGCACCAAAAAAGTACGGCTAAACCCGCCAGACCCTAATTGGCTGACGATCTTATAGCGCCCTCCTAATGGTGTTAACTGCATTCTGTGGCTTACATCTATTGCGTTTCTATCGTAACGGTTCGCTACGCAAAGGACACGATTTCGTTTCTTAGAACTTTCTAAAAAACAATGGAACGATGCCCCAACATTATGGCCTATCTGTATCAGCATCGTCACAGGGGTTGCTCAAACCCCGTATTCATATCGCCCTCCTGCTTGACTCATCAACGGTGACGATCACTTAGCCGTCATTGTTGCCAAGTCCATAGGTATTTGCTTTTGATCTATCTTTAGGACAGATAGAGGATGATGGGTATAGATTTATCTGGTATAGATATTGACACTGCACAGCAGACTTGACGTCAGCTCAAAACACTCTATCTCAGGCAGATCATTTTGGATAGACGATTGTGTTGTTATGACCCTCTTTCGGGATAGCAAAAGCCTATCTTGGCATCCTTAGTAAGGCATCCCCAGAGACGATAGCCGTTTTATAAGATATTGGTATAGACGACTGCTGTAAATTGGATAGGCTCTGTTATAATCCGATCCTGACTAGTCAAGACTTGAGTCGTGGTTTAAGCCCGACTGGTTGCAGCTCGGCATTGGAGTACTGCAACAAGAAGCTTTGGTTTCAAAACTGTACCCCAATAAACACTGTTCGAGGGGCTGTTGTGATGATTGGTCGGTGCTATACCCAGAGACACCTTAAATGATAGGCGCAATTATCGGAGATGCGATTGGCTCAGCATACGAATTTGAGCGCATCAAAACCAAAGATTTTCAACTGCTCACCTCCGATAGCATCTGGACAGACGATACTGTGTTGGCCCTTGCAACTGCCGACTGTTTACTTTATGGCGGTGACTATGCAGAAGCTTACAAGCGTTGGTTTCATTGGTACCCTGTCGTCAAGGGGAGCTACGGCAGGAGCTTTACTGAGTGGGCTAAGTCCAAAGTGTCACGACCTTACTATAGCTGCAACAATATTAGTGCGATTCGAGTGGTCCCGGTTGCCTATGCCTTTGATAACCTCAAGGATGTGCTAGAAGAGGCGGAACGCTCCGCTGAGGTTACCCATAATCACCCTGAAGGGATTAAGGGAGCCCAAGCTGTGGCCGCGGCCATCTTTTTAGCCAGGACTGGGGCAACTAAGGATGCGATCGCAGAGTTAATTACCAATGTCTTTGGTTACGACCTGAGCGTTCCATTTGAGCAGCTACAGCCCGACTACCAGTATAGTCAGTTGGTACAAGATACAGTCCCCGCCGCCATTGTTGCCTTCTTAGCCTCAAAAGACTTTGAAGACGCCATTCGCAATGCGGTCTCCCTGGGCGGTGATGCCGATACGCTAGCTGCCATTACTGGCGCGATTGCTGAAGCATTTTATCCCAAAATCACAAAAGAGCTCCGCGAATGGTGTTGGGAGCTGCTAGACGAGACACAACAAGATCTGATCAATGAGTTCAAGGCTGAGTTTATGCAGCAGTAATCTCTCAAGATTTCAATCTTTACCAACAATTTGCCCCAGGCCCTTGAGTACCTGCAATATGTGGTAGAGTTCTTGGTCGGATGTAAGCGCAGCGAACACCCTGGAGAAATCATATTTTCCGCCATCTGATTGAGCCAATTTTACAAATACGGAGCTATCCCCATTCGTCATCAGCCCAAAACTAGGCTGTTTGGCCTCTGGGTTACCCATCATGTAAACCAACGTCTGGGGTAGCGCGGACCAAACAGAGAGGGCTGTTTTTTTTGATTCTAAGACAATCACCCACAGTTGTTCTTTAAGCACCAAGACATCAATGCGTCCTTGTAGCACCTCTTCACTATCTTTAAGAATGAGCTGTACGGACTCCTCTGCTCTCACCTTAAAGGGCGGATCGTAAAATCCAGCAACGGTCAGTAAAGGGGACGCAAACAAAAGAGTAATCGTCCCCTCCAGCAAATGCCCTTCTGAGCGCTGATAGAGGTAGCGGCGTCGCATGTCTATGAGGGCTGCTTTTTCTAAATCAGTCAGGTCAGGTAAACTCAACTGCCACTCTGAGAAAAAACCTTCATCCTCGGCACGAGTCAGGTTAAGCTGCCGCTCTGCTTCTGACAGTGTCGTAATGGCTTCTGTAATAGCAATAGACATAAACAAAACCCACAGCCAATCAGGTCTATGGTAACAAAGGCCGTAGCCTTTGAAATCTGTGTGTTTACAATTCTAGGAATAGAGGTTTGCTTGCAGAGCCTGGATTGGGTGCTGGGGTTGCCAACCGGCAAAGCGCTCTACCTGGGCGCGGCAAGAAAACCCTGTGGCTAAATAGTGTTTTTGTGGCTGCGGTGTTTTAGGCAAAATCTGACCCCAACTCAGGTCATAAATGCTGCGTGATGTTTCTAAATGTTCTCGCTCATGGCCATAGAGGCCGGCCATGCCACAGCAGCCAGTTGCTTGCAGATTGAGCGTCAGCCCGGCTGCTGTAAAAAGCTGCTGCCACTGAGTCTGAGAGTCCGGTGCTAAGGTTTTCTCAGTGCAATGCCCCAGCAGGGTATAGGGGGTAGATACCTCTACTTTAGGCAGTCGCTCAAGATGCTCAAGTAAAAACTCTTGAGGGAGCTGTACTTTCAAAGGTTGACCCCACTGCGTATATTCATCTCGAAAGGTGAGGACAATGCTGGGTTCGATGCCGACAAGGGGCAGCTCCATTACCTGGATCTTCTCAAGATAGGTGCGAGTTTGTTGGGCGATGGTCTCAAATCGATCAAGGAAGCCCAGCACCTGTAGGGGTTTCCCACTCGTTACCGGGGGTGCGACATAGACGCGAAAGCCCAAGCCGGTCAACAGATCGTAGGTGGCGATCACCAACGGTGCTTCGTAAAAGTAGGAGAAGCTATCGGGCAAGAGAACAACACCATCGCGACGGTTGGCAGGGCTGAGCTGGGTCAATTGGTCCAGGTTGAGAAGGCTGGTGCTACGCGCTGCCAGGGCATCTCTCACCGTAGGCAGGCTGATGGAGGGCGCATCCACCACGCCCATCAGGGTGCGCAGTAACGCTTGGGTCCAGGCGGTTTGCAGCAGTGCATTTGTAAACTGGGGAAACAGGGTTGCCTGCCACTGGGCTAAGGTCTCGGCGTGGCCCATCAGGTAGTCTCGGTGCGATCGCAAATACCGACTATAATACCGATGCAAAAACTGAGCCTTAAGGCTAGGGATATCCACATGGATCGGGCACTGCGTCGCACAGGCTTTGCACGACAAACATCCGTGCAACCCGTTATACACCTCCTGAGAATAGTCATAACGTCCGCCTGCCTTAGCGAGGGAATTCCAAAGTTTGACGAGAGCATTACCTGACCTGTCTGAGGATGGGCCAGTCGCCAACAAACGCAGCCATTCTCGCAATAGCATTGCCCGACCTTTCGGGGAGTGAATCCGATCGAGTTCCCCTTTATAGGAGGGGCACATTACCTGCTCAGAGGTGGTGTTAAAACAAGCGCCGTTGCCATTACAGCTAAAAGCGACTTCATAGGTAGCCTGTAAAGCGGCAGGTACCTGGCGATCAAACTGCCCTCGCAGGGGCGACTCCAACGGCACGATCTCGTCATCAGTCCCTAGGGGAGTGACAATTTTGCCAGGGTTTAATCGATTATCCGGATCAAACGCAGCCTTAATTTTACGCAACTCTTGATACAGCGTCTCCCCAAAAAACTCAACCGTATACTCACTGCGAAACCCTCTGCCATGCTCCGCCCACATCACCCCCCCATACCGTCGGACTAAAGCCACCACCTGATCAGAGATTTCACGAATCAGGGCTTCATCCTGGGGCGCTTGCAAATTAAGGGCGGGGCGAACGTGCAGGCATCCCACATCAACATGGCCAAACAGGGCATAGTCTAAGCCATAGCGATCGAGCAGAGTCTTGAATGCTTGAACATAGCTGGCAAGCTGGACAGGAGGAACCGCCGTATCTTCCACAAAGGCCACGGGCTTGCGCGGACCTTGCCGATTCCCCAAGAGGCCCACCCCTCGTTTACGCAGCTCCCACAAAGCTTGTATTTCTGAAGGCTCACTCGTCCGATAGTGGCCTGTTGGTTGATTGGGTTGGCCTGCGACTTGTTCAATATGTTGTTGCAGTTGGGTTGCCTGTTCTAAGAGATGATCCGAGTTGTGACTTACAAACTCAACCAAATTAATGGCGCGGGCATCCCCAACAAACGCTTTGACCGCATCATAAATCTCGTCCTGGCGGGCTAACTCAAGAATCGTGTCGTCAATGGTCTCGATGGCAGCGGGTTCAGTCTCAAGCAAAGATTGAGCCGCATTCAGCGCATCATCAAAACAATCATAGTGAATCGAGAACAAGACCCTGTGATGGGGAATGGGAGTGAGCTTGAGCTTAGCTTCGGTGATCACCGCCAGCGTTCCCTCTGAACCTGCCAAAATACGATTGAGATCAAACCCGTTCGCACCATATACTTTAGCGAGGTTATATCCCGTTAGAAATCGGGGCATTTTAGGAAACTGTTGGGCGATTAGCCCCCGGTGCTGGGTTACGCTGTCATCCACCTGACGATAGATTTGCCCAGGGCGACCTGGCAGAGTTTTCTGTTGAGAAAGCTGTTCAGTCGATATCCCCGAGGACTGCCCCACCGTGCCGTCCGTCAGCACCCAGGTCAGCTCTAAAATATGATCGCTAGTGCGGCCATAGATGCGAGAACCCTTGCCGCAGGCATCAGTGTTGATCATGCCTCCCAAGGTCGCTCGACTGCTGGGAGCCAGATTTGGCGCAAAGAAAACACCCTCCGCTTTGAGGTGGGTATTTAGCTGGTCAAGTACTACCCCTGGTTGCACCCGCACCCATGCTTGCTCAAGATTGACCTCCAGAATCTGGCGCATATATTTTGAACAGTCGAGAATGATTCCCGGAGAGAGTGACTGACCGTTGGTGCCAGTGCCACCGCCCCGGGGGGAGAAGGTAATAGCCTGAAACTCTGGTTGCGTCGCCAGTTGAAACACCTGCACCACATCCTCAGTGGTGCGAGGATGGATCACCGCCTGGGGCACAATTTGATAAATGCTGTTATCGGTCGAGGCCAGCAATCGACTGGCATAATCCGCCCGAATTTCCCCGGCAAACTTAGTTCGCTCGAGCGTGCTTAGAAACTGTTCAACCTCGGCAGGC
>JBCCRZ010000177.1:0-9981 GCA_039200855.1 Cyanobacteria bacterium P01_D01_bin.44
AAACTCTGTACCGGACTGCGGGAACAACACACCTGCAAACCATAGAAGCTGGGCTACATCAGCTCGCCCAGCAACCGGACGATCACGCAGTGCTCGAAACCCTACGCAAAGCGGCCCACACCTTAAAGGGTGACTCTCGGGTTATGGGCTTAGATGCGATCGCAGCGCTCTCTGAGCAGATTGAAGCCCGCATTAAACAAATCCAGCGGGCCGAGCTCACCCTTACCAATGAGCTCACTGGGCTCCTGAAACAAGGTCTACAGGTCATTGATCAGCTGATCGACGCGGCTGTCACGGGGATACCCGCCGAGCTAGACAGTCAACTCATGCTCGATCACTTGAGCGGGGATATCGCTCTGACAACCCATAGTTCTAAGCCAGATCTGATCAGTCCTGTGTCCGATCAGCCTGGGTTAGACAGTGGACTCGTCGTGGATCCAGCTGAGCAACCTTTAGCGCGGGAGCCTTTGACGGCCCCTCTCAATGAGCATCTAACAGATTACTTAACCGATACTGCCTTGGCTGAGGATCCTTCAACCGGGACAGCCTTTGGCAGCGATCCGTTGACGGGGGAGACTTTGACAGGGGAGCAGCTGGCTGAAGAGTCCACGGACTATTGGGTAGAGAAACCTTTTTCGGAGGAGCCTTTAGCCGAGGACTCCCATGATCATCTAGCAAATCAACCCTTAGCAGGTGAATCTTTCATTGAGGAGCCTCTAGCCCAAGAGCCTTTAGCCCAAGAGCCTCTAGCCCAAGAGCCTCTAGCCCAAGAGTCTTTAGCCCAAGAGCCTCTAGCTGAGACACTTTCAACCGAAGCGTTATTTACTACTGACGAGCCTTCGACGGAGATCTCTTGGACAGATGAATTGGCTGAGCTTTTGGCAAATGGGCCTTCAGCAGGGGAGTCTTTATTTGGGGAGCCTGTGGCAAGTGTGCCGTCGGCAGAGAACGTCAATAACGATGGAGAGCCTGCGTCTGTAGTGGTTGAGCCTATAGTGGAGGCACCCAATACCGATTGGCTAGAGGCCCCCTTAGCCAGTGAGCTTTTAGCCGAGGAAGCTTTAGCCGAGGAAGCTTTAGCCGAGGAGCCTATGAACGAGGCCCTTGTGAATGGAGCTTTTATGACTGAAGAACCTTTGAGTGAGGAAGCTTTAGCCGAGGAAACTTTGGCAGAGGAAGCTTTAGCCGAGAAAGCTTTAGCCGAGAAAGCTTTAGCAGAGGAAGCTTTGGCAGAGGAGCCTATGAATGAGATCTCTATGATTGGGGCTCCTGCGACTGAAGAACCTTTAGCTGAGAAACCTTTAGGAGAAGAAACTTTAGCAGAGAAAGCTTTGAGTGAGGACCCTCTGGCGGAGGAATCTTGGACGGATGAGCTGAGTCAGCTATTGGAGAATGGGCCTCTGCCAGGGACGCCTTTAATAGGAGACCCCTGGGTAGAAGCGCCCTCAGCTGAAGATGTCAACCATGATTTTGATCCTGTGCCCTTAGCGGAGGCTCCTGTCGCCAGTGAGCCGGTGTTAAAGCAGCCTGAGGTAGAAAAACCCCTGGCAGAGGCGTTAAACAACTATTTGGCCCCCGAGTTAATTGCCGATGAGGAATTGCGATCGCTTTATCAATCAACCAGTGCCAACCGACTCCAGAATCTGACCTCAGGGCTGACCCAGCTGGTACCCGATCAAACGCCTCCCAATCAGCTCCTGAGCGATCTGCGCAAAGAGCTCCACGCCCTCAAAGGCGACTCGCAAATCCTAGGGGTAACCATCGTCGCCACCCTGGCCAAACAGATGGAGGCTACCCTAAAAGCCATCGGAGCCCAAGCCCAAACCCTTACCCAAGGGGTTAAGGCTCAGCTGCAGGCTGATTTAGCTTTAATCGATGGCTGGATCGCTCAGGCGACTCAGCTACCGACAGAGACGGCAATAGCTGCAACAACATCCCCCCTATCTATTCTTAACCCGGATAGTCAGCCTGAGCTAGCTGCTGTGCCCCCGTTACCCAACCCAAATCTGTTTCTAGATGATGTAGAGCTGAGGGAAATTTATCAGCTGACCAGCCTTGATCGGTTGCAAATGCTGACGGAAAACCTCGCCAAGCTAACCCTATCGCCGCTGGCAATCGCGGCAGACACCGACGCGGTCCCAGATACAGATCCGCTCGAGATCCTGCGCCGCGAAACCCATAGCCTCACCGCAGATTCCCACGTAGTGGGATTAGACTCCATTGCTCAACTCTCCCGTCAGTTTGAAGCCACGGTTAAAAATTTACAGCAGCATAGCCTGACCCTCACACCGTTGCTACAGACTCAGCTTGAGCAGAGCCTGGATGCACTACAGCGACTCATCCAAGAGGCAGTCACCGGCCAAGCCAGCGGTGTCCACATCCCAGCGGCTCTGGAGTTACTCAACTCAGTCGCAACCCCTGCTGCCACGCCGGATGCGGGGGAGGGGGCCAGTCTAAATGACGATACTGAATTTCGTCAGCTCTATAAAGCCACCAGCGAAGAACGCCTGCAGCAGCTGGAGGCTGGCGTGCTCCAGCTAACAGAACGTCCTCAAGACAAGACGCTTTTAGCGAGTCTCCTGCGGGAGGCCCATAGCCTTAAAGGCGATGCAAGAGCCGCAGATCTTCAGCCCATTGAGACCCTGGCCCACGCCCTCGAAGATATTTTCGCGAGCCTGCAACAGCAGGAGATTGTGTTCACCGCAGATTTGTGTAGCAATCTGTATCAAAGCTTAGATGCGATCGCACAAATCGTTCACGCTTTTACTACCGATACCCTAAGCACCGTTAATACTGAGCAGGTGATCGCGGAGTTGATGAGCGCCATCACCCCCTTGAGCCCACCCCCCTCGACCCCTGAAGCGACCACATCACCCATCATCGAAGATGAAGCCCTACGTGAGATTTATGCCCTCACTAGCAAAGAGCGCCTCGGTAAACTCGAAACTGGGCTTGCCCACCTGGAAGCTCACCCAGAAGATGCCGCCACCACTTTGGCGAGTCTCCTGCGGGAGGCCCACAGCCTAAAGGGCGATTCGGCCAGTGCTGGGGTCGAGACGGTTGCTGCCCTTACCCACGCCATCGAAACAATTTTTGGTAGCCTACAGCGGCAGACCCTCCCCTTTAACCGTGATTTGAGTGACCAGCTCTATGAGGGCTTTGATGCCATTGCCCAACTGGTTGACCAGGCCAGCCTTGGCACCCTAGCCCCCATCAACTCGCAACAGATTCTCAAACAGCTGAGAGCCGTCACCTCCGATACGGCCCCCCCGACTTCAACGCCCCTCTCGCCCCCGTCTGAGACAGCCCTGCGTCCCCCCCCAGGTGACAACATCGACACCATCCGTGTCCAAACTAGCGATCTCGACCTGCTCATGGGGCGGGCTGAGCAGCTCACCGTTACCCGCATTCAGATCGCCCAGACCACCACCCAAATTAAACAGATCGCCACCCTCTGGGAAGAGTGGAAAACCGAGCGTAACCAGCGCCAACAATTAGCCAGCACCGACCCCTATGAAGCCTCACTGGATTCGTTGATTGGTACGCTGAGAAGATCGGCCCAAGAAAACAGTGACAAGTTGGACCTGGTGACCGAAGATCTCAGCGAACGCATTCGTGTCCTGCGATTGTTGCCCCTCGCTACCCTGTTTCAAACCTTACCTCGCACCGTGAGAGATCTGGCTCGCCAGCAAGACAAACAGGTTGAGCTGATTCTTGAAGGACAGGAAACTACCGCCGATAAACGGATCCTCGAAGGCATTCGAGATGCTCTGATGCATCTTGTACGCAACGCCATCGACCACGGCATCGCCCCCCCCGCCGAACGAGAAGCTGCTGGCAAATCTCCCACCGCCAAGCTGTGGGTCCGAGGCCACCAAACCCCTAACAGCATCGTCATCGAAGTCTCGGATGATGGTAAAGGTCTTGATTTAGAACAGATCAAGCAAACCGCGCTGCGTCGTCGGCTCTACAGCGCCGAAGAACTAGACGCCATGCCCCCCAGCCAAATCCAGGAACTGATCCTGGCCCCTGGTTTCTCAACGCGGACCTTTATTACCGAAATTTCCGGTCGCGGCGTTGGGTTAGATGTCGTCCGCACCAACGTAGAACGCCTGCAAGGCAATATCCAAATTGACTCATCGCCTGGACACGGCTGCAGCTTTCGTCTGCAGGTGAGCACGAGTTTGACCACCGCTAACGTTGTGCTGGTTGAGACTCTGGGGATTATCCATGCTATGCCAATCGAATTTCTTCAGACTACTCTGCTGATTTCGCCCGAGCAAATGGTCATTGATGATGCTAACCAAGTCACCATCAATTGGAATGATCAGATCGTTCCCATTGCTAATCTCTTTGACGTCCTCGAGCTACCGGCCTCTGCCGCCAAAAATAGTATCTCTGTGCCAGCAAATCGTCGTCCCTGTTTGTTACTCAAAGTTGGAGACAGCCTGGGCGGATTTTTTATCGATCACCTGTTAGATACCCAGGAAGTCGTCTTAAAACCGCAGGGGGCTCTGCTCAAACGCGTTCGCAACGTGACCGGGGCCACCATTTTGGGCAACGGGGACGTCTGCATGATCTTGAACCCTCCAGATTTGGTCAAGTCACTGCAGCGCCCCACCCCTGCCGCCCCCCTGCCAGAGGAAAATATTCGCCGCAAACCCCTGATCCTCTTAGTCGAAGACTCTCCGCCGGTGCGGACCCAAGAAAAACGCTTATTCGAAGGCGCTGGCTACGACGTTGTGATCGCAGAAGATGGTCTAGAGGGCTACGATTTACTACGCAATGGACAGTTTGATGTTGTGGTGTCTGATGTCGAAATGCCTAACTTAGACGGATTATCTCTAACTGCTAAGATTCGCCAACATCCGGAGTACGAAGACCTCCCCATCGTCCTAGTGACCACGCTCTCCTCAGATGCAGACCGCAAACGCGGGGCTGATGCTGGCGCTGATGCCTATATTCCCAAAGGTAAATTCAACCAAGATGTTTTGCTAGAAACCTTAGCCAGGCTGGTCTAGCCCCTACCCCATCCGAGCCAAGAAATACGCTGAATAAGAAATACGCTGAACAAGCAATACAAGAGAGAAACCAACAATTTCAGCCATGCTCAAACCTGTATTCTTCAAACCTCTATTACAAAGCGTCACGACTCAGCTCCGCATCACCTTAGGGGTCCTCTCTCTCTTTACGATTTTTAGCGTACTGGGTATCTACCGCCAGATTGACAGCACCACCAACGATGCCCGCATCGTAAACTATGCAGGTATTGTCAGGGGCAAAACCCAGCGCTTAACCAAACTGGCGTTTACTCAGCCGATGATCGATGACACCAGAGCCTCCCTAACCGATAGCGAGTCGCTGAGCGAGCCCCTCCTGGACGAGGAGCAAGCTCTGGAGCCTTTTACAGACAATCCTGGCCCAGAAACTGCGGAAAAAATAGATACCATGGTGGCCGAGCTGGATCAAATCTTGGCGGGTCTGATGGATGGTAGCGAAGAACTACAACTCATTAAGCTCACTGATCAAGCGTTTCAAGCCAATACTCAGCAGTTGAATCAGGCTTGGACCCAGCTAAAGACACATTTAGCTGACTACAGGACCAACCCGACCCCACAAAACCACGATCTGCTGCTAGCCGCCAGTGAAACCTATTGGGATTTGACCAATCAAACTGTCTTCTCAGCAGAGGCCTATGCCAAGCAACACATCGGGCAATCTAAGCAAGTGACCCTGGCACTGTTTATGGCTAACTTGATTTTGTTGACCAGCCTGTTTTATTGCTCACAACGGATTCGTCAAAAACTAGCCACCACCAGCCAAAACGTTACTGCCGCCTCGAGTGAAATTACCGTCACCGTCACCCAGCAAGAACGGATCGCGAATCAACAGGCTGCTTCTGTCAATGAAACTACGATCACCATGGATGAAATCGAGGTCTCTTCGCAACAGTCAGTGGAGCAGGCCAATGCAGCTGTGATATCTGCAAAAAGAGCGTTGGAGCGTACCCAGGAAGGCAACCAGGCTGTGGGTGAAACCCTTGAAGGCATGTTTGTACTAGAGCAAAAAGTGGGGGCCATTGCCGAACAAATCATCAACCTCAGTGGTCAGGCTGAGCAAATTGGGGCTATCTCAGAGCTGGTGGCTGACTTTGCCAACCAAACCAATATGTTGGCACTTAACTCATCCGTTGAGGCCGTGCGGGCAGGAGAACATGGTAAGGGCTTTGCCGTTGTTGCCAATGAAATTCGCAAGCTGTCTGATCAAAGCCAGCAGTCTGCCGAAAAAATTAGCTTCCTGGTGGATGAGATTCAAAAAGCGATTATGGCCACGGTGATGGTGACGGAGGAAGGCACCAAAACCGTGAATACCGGGGTACATAATGCTCAGAATGCTGAGTATGCTTTTCAGGGCATCAAGGCGTCGATTGACACCGTCGTCCTTAACAACCAGCAAGTTTCACTCACCCTCAAGCAGCAGGTCGATGCCATTCATCAGATAGCAGAGGCCATAGCTGCTATCGATCGCGGCTCCAAAGAAAATGTCTCTGGTCTTACCCAAACCCATTCCAGGGCAGAGCATTTAAGCCAAACGGCAGAGGTGCTTCAGGCAATGGTATAACCCCGAACTTATTCGAGATCGGCAGGCCGATCTCACCGTCCTGCTTACGAGTGCTTCTATGCCCATTCGAGTGTTGCTTGTCGAAGACTCCCCCGTTGCCCAGGTGATCCTGAAAAGGATTTTGGAGGCCTCCCCTCAAATTGAAGTCGTGGGGACTGCCAGCACAGGTCTAGAAGCCCTGGCCATGATTCCTAATGTTGCGCCCCAAGTGATTTGTACCGATCTGCACATGCCTAAAATGGATGGCCTATCCTTAACGATAGAGGTCATGGCTCACTACCCCTGCCCCATTTTAGTGGTGAGTTCTTCTGTACAAGAGGATGATCCTCAGAATGTCTTCCACCTGTTAGCCGCGGGGGCCGTTGATATCTTTCCCAAACCTTGTGGCGGACTCAGCCCCGTTGACCCGGTGTTAAATCAGGCCCTGATCGATAAGATTTTAGTGCTTGCTGGGGTCAAAGTTTTTAAAAAAAAGCGGGCTCACTCAATCCTTGGAAAACGGCATCGACTGCCCTTGATGCATGCCCGTTACCACAGCAGACCTAGGATAATTGCTATCGGAGCCTCCACGGGTGGCCCCCAAGCCTTACAAAAGTTATTTGCTAAACTGCCGACAGATTTTCCACCGATCCTTTGTGTCCAGCACATCAGTGCAGGTTTTTTGCAGGGCTTAATCGACTGGCTCAAAAAAACCTGTGCGCTCTCCATCGAGATTGCTCAGCCAGGGCAAAAACCGCAGTCCGGTCATATCTACTTTCCTGCCGAAAATCACCACCTGGCATTAGATACGAAAGGCCAGTTTGTTCATCTCGATTTGCCCTCAGTTGACGGACATCGCCCGTCTATCACGGTCACTTTTGACGCTGTGGCCCATCGCTATGGTCGACATGCGATGGGTATCTTACTCACCGGCATGGGCCAAGATGGGGCGATCGGACTCAAGGCTATCTGTCAGAGCGGTGGCATGACCATTGCCCAGGATGACTCCACTTCTGTGGTGTTTGGTATGCCTAAGGTTGCTATTGAATTAGGGGCTGCCCAACAGGTTTTGCCCATTGATGCGATCGCACAAACCCTGCTCAATTCTGTTTCTCAACCCCACCTGCGTCCTTCCTAGTATTTATGTCAAAGCCAGCTCCTATCCCTCCGTCGTTACAACAAGCCTTCCGTCAACTGATCGCGGGAGGTTGCGGCTGGCAAATCAAATCCAAAGATCAGCCCCTGGTCGAGCAAAAGATCCAGCATCGTATGGCTATGCTAAATCTATCGCACCCCGAAGCTTACTACCATCTGTTAACCGCACCTACCTCAGAAAGCCGACAAGAGTGGCAGCACTTAATTGCTCTCCTGACCAATCCTGAGAGCTTCTTCTTTCGAGATCGCGGACAGTTTAAGGTGCTCCGCAATCATGTGTTGCCAGACCTGATCAAGCGCCATCAAAGCGATAAACAACTGCGGATCCTCAGCGCGGGCTGCTCCACCGGAGAGGAAGCCTATTCCCTGGCCCTGACGTTAAAAAACCTGATGCCTGATATCGATCAGTGGCAGGTTACGCTCCTGGGCACCGATATCAACACCCACGCCTTAAAACAGGCAAAAGCAGGTATTTACCGCCCCTGGTCCCTCAGAGGTATGGATGCTGTCACCCAGCAACAATTCTTTCGAAAGATTGATGAGCACTATCACCTGGATGACGATATCAAAACCATGGTCCGTTTTCGGACCCTAAACTTAGTGGGCAAGACGCTTTCCCAGCCTAAGGCTCAGCTCAAACTGGATTTGATTATCTGTCGCAATGTCTTTATTTACTTTAGCGAAGGTGCGATCGCAAGCGTCATCGACAGCTTTTACAAAATGTTGCGTCCATCAGGCTATTTGATCACCGGTCATACTGAGCTTTGGAACCAGGATATGAGCCGATTTGAGACCCAATCATATCCCGAATCGCTCGTCTATCAGCGCCCCCCCAATCATCAGCGCCCCCTTCATCATCATCAGCGCCCCCCCAATCTCTCCCCTTCTCAGTCCCCCCAGTCTTCCCCAAGAACTTCCCCAGAGCTGCCCTCCGGGGAAGACGCCTTGCTCGACACAGCCCTCAGCCTGTTTAAAGCTCGATCCTTTGATCAGGCAATGCCCTACCTCGAAAAATCACTCAAGCTCCAACCCCAAAACTTTGACATTCTCTGTCTAATGGCCCAGCTGCAGCTAAAAATCGGTCAGCTCGACCTAGCCGCCCAATACTGTCGTCAAGCCTCAGAGATAGAAGCCTTTTCTGTTATGCCTTACTACACATTAGCCCAGGTCTTAAAGCGCCAAGGCAACCGCACCGCCGCCAAACGAACCTTTAAAAAAATCCTCTATCTCGAGCCTACGTCAGTCGCCGCCTACGTTGAACTCAGTCGGATCTATCGACAAGAAGGCAACGCCAAAAAAAGTCTCAAAATGCGCCGCTCTGCCCTCAGCCTGCTCAGGAAGCTCCCCGTTAACACCAAAATTTTTGAACTAGATGACCTGACAGTTGCCGAGCTGCTGTTAAAATTTTGACCCTTAAATTCTGGCTCATAAATTCTGACCCCTGTCTTGCAATCTGACCCCTATCTTAAAGGAGAATCCCCCATGGATAAGCCCACTTACTTTAGTTTTACCTCCCACGGTCAGCGCTTTAGCATTAATGCGACCTACATTGATGAGGTCCTCGCACTGCCCGAGATTATGATGCTGTCAGAGGCAGCCCCAGATATCCTGGGGGCAATCAATTTGCGGGGTGCGTTAATTCCCATCCTGGATATCAATATTAGTCTGGGCGCAACCACGTCAGACTACCATCTGAGTGATAGCATCATTGTCTTAAATCAAGACCAGCTCAAGGCTGGCATCATTACCAATACTGTACATAGCCTGGAGACTGCTTCCTTAGAAGAAATCCCCACGAAGAGCGTAAATCATCCAGCCCTCGCCAACCTGAGACGCAAAAACATGATCGCGGGGTTGGTTCAAGATGCACACAATACCCTAATTTTAAAGGGCCCCGAACACTGGCTGCAGTACGTTGAAGTACAGCAAGTCATTTCCATGGCCAGTCTTGCAGGTAACCCAAGTCAGATCGACAATGCCTTCCAGTCACCCTCTACCGACGAAGCCAGCCTATCTCAAGGCCCCCGCTTTTTTCCCAAGGCAACCCCTGACGATCGCACAATCCTACAACAACGGGCAAATAATCTCAGGCAACCCCTCCAAAGCCCAGAGACCCAAAATGTCAAAAACCTCAGTGTTGTTGCCCTGGGCGGGCAGCTTTTTGGCATCGATCTAGACCTTGTACAAGAGTTTATCGAGATCTCAAACCTGACCCCAGTGCCCTGC
>JBCCRZ010000178.1:0-9979 GCA_039200855.1 Cyanobacteria bacterium P01_D01_bin.44
GTATAGCGGGTCTGGCTGGTGGTCGCACTGAGGACACTCTCAACGTCGGTGGGCTGACGCATTTGAGTCACAATCTCGGTCAGCTGCCGGTCCCGCTGGGCAGTCAGCTGTTGTCGTCTAAATAGGCTGGCCTGCTCCAGGGTAAACCCAAGCTGGATGGCGGCTTGCTTGAGGAAGTTGATGTCTAATTCAGTCCACTCCCGTGGGCCTGAGCATTGGTGGGCGATCAGCAGCCCCAGTAGCCGCTCCTCCACCACAATGGGGGTGACCAGGTTGGCCCGCACGGCGTAGGGCTCTAGCTGATTGAGGTGACAGACGGTGAGGCCCGCGTTGTAAATATTGTTGGTGGCCTGGACCCGGCCTTGAATATACTGCTCGACATACTTGTCCGCGAAGCAGGGGTCCGCAATTTCACTGCCCAGGGCTGTGGGCCATTCAGGAGCCACCGACTCGGCTACAATGGTGCCCTTCCAGTCTTCATCAAAGGTGTAAACAATAATCCGGTCAGCCTTAATCGCCGCGCGAGATTCTTGGGTAACCGTGCGAAAGATTTGCGCCTGCTCAAGGGACTCCCGCATGTGGATCACCATGTCAGCAAGCTGCCGCTCTCGCTCACTGGCCAACTGCTCACGCTCTAGCAGCTGTGCCTGACCCAGGGCATAGCCCAGCTGGGTTGAGAGCTGTCGCATCAGATCAAATTCTTCTTCGGTCCACTGGCGGGGGGTATTGCACTGGTGGGCACACAGGAGACCTACTAGATCATTACCGGCGATCACCGGAGCCACAATGTTGGCTTTGACCTCTAGCTTGCGAAGCAGGTCGCAGTGGCAGGGGGTTAAGTCGGCTTCGTCCAGATTTTGGATGAAGCTCAGGCGACCGCTCTTAAAGCGCTCGATGGTTTCGGGGGTGAGGGGGTCGGCCACCGCTGACCCCAGTCCACGAATCCAGCCACTTTCGACTGACTCTGCCGAGATCGAACCACTCTGAAAGTCTTCTGAATCAAAGCGATAGAAGACTACGCGGTTGACATTCAGAATGTCGCGCACTCCACTCACCGCCGTGTTGAGAATCTGGTCGGGGTTGAGGGTCTGACGGATTTGACTGGCTAAATCTGCCTGCATTCTGGCCCGCTTAGCCAAAAAGGCCTCTACACCAGCCTGGTCGCGCAGGGTGTTTTCGGATCTCACCACTTTGTTGGTGAGGTCATTAAAGGCAGCGGCCACCTGGCCCACCTCATCACGGGCGGCGATGTCAGCTCTGAGTCGGTGGTTGCCGTTGGCAAAGCCCTCGGTCACTTCTTGCAGGCGCTTGAGCGGCCTGACGATGGATCGACCCAACAGCTGGGCAATCAGCAAGTCAATGCTGAGTGCGATCGCGGCAATCAAAAATTGCAGCTTAAGGCTATCGGCAATCAACGCGTTGAGGCGATCCTCCGACGCCCCTCGAATGAGCACGCCAATCGGAGTGCCGCCGTCATCTAAGATGGCCTTGGCGGCCATCGTATAGGTATGATTTTCCCCATTCTCTTCTTTTTCGGTGACCCGCTGGGTGACCGTCTCTCCATTGGCTGCCAGGGCCCGATCCAAAAAGCCCAGGTCATAAACGGGTTCAAAGGCCTCTATCTCGCTCTCCCCTGCGTCTTGATCGGCGGAGGTGGCGAGAACCCAGTTCCCGTCCAGATCTTTTAGATAGACTGCACTGTAGCCTGAGTTAAAGGCTTGCACCGTTTCTCTCGCAATCGGCAATTTGCGGTTGACGATATCCCCTGAGAGCAGCACCCCGGTCACAGTCTGATTGCTAAACACCGGGGTTGCCGTATATCGGATCAGGGCGTCTTCGTTTTCAAAGCCATCGGGGAGCGGCGGGTCTTCAGCCTGTAAATCTTCCCAGGCCACAATCCCGCTGGCTTTGATCTGTTCTTGCCTGCGCAACACCCGAGAGACCAGTCCCTCGGGGTCAAAGGGTTCCCCTCCGCGATCCGCATTAGCGCTGGCAATAATCCGGCCATCAATGCCAACCAGGGTGGCGTACTCAATTTCGCGGGCTGTGATCTCATTTCTGAGGATCTCACGAACCGCCGCCTTTTGGTCTCCGGACAGGATACTGCTAGAGGCGTAGGTCGCGGCTGCATCAACAATAGCAGTGTTGTCAGACTGGCCGCGAAACCCAAACCCCATCTGGTCGATTTTGATGTTGTATTGGGTGTTGGCAACGGCCAGCTCAGACTTTGACTGCTGGACAAGCTGACGTCGGCCCCCGACGATAATTAACAAAGAACTGATGCCGACCAGCCCGATCACGGAAAAGACCTTAGAGCCGACCAGGCCAATCAGCTGTTTGTTACGCACCGGTAAATCATAAAACCACTGCAGTAGCGGGGAGGGTCGATCTTCTTCCGTCAGGACTAAGTTTTTGGGGGCAAACCGCTTGGCTTTTTGGGTGTAAGTAACGCCGCGGTACATCATGGAGGGGTCTTTGTGAGCCGGGGGCTGTTTTTTTCCATCCTTGGCTGCGCTGGCTCCGTTGCTGGCTGGGCTCACGTCAGTGCCGTTTTGGGAGTTGTCTATGGGGTCTGGGCTGTTGGTGGGTTTAATATCCGTGGTCATGGCAAACTTTCCTTAGCAAGTACGGAGCGACGCAGGCATAAAACTGTAGGCAAAAACTATAGGGCACCAATTAAACTACGCATGCTGGAGCGCAGACGATTGCAGAATGGCTTCTGCGTCTAAAATCAAAATACTTTCATCCTGGTAGATGGCCGAGCCCTTTAAATAAGGCAAAACAATCGGGTTGGCGTGGCTCGGCGGGGGTTGGATCGTTTCGGGGGGGATATGAATAATGCCGTCGATGGTCTCAACTTTGAGGGCCAGGGGCATATTACCTGCTTGAATCGTAATCAGACTGTATTGTTGACTGCTACGCTCAGGGAGCGGGAGCCCCAGCAGTCTGACCAGGTTTGCAACCCACAGCACCCGGCTGCGACGATTAATTAAGCCCAACATGCAAGCAGGCATGTTGGGCATGGCGGTAATGCGGGGGGTGGGCACGACCGTGGCTTCCTGCACGGTGCGGGCGGGAAACATGGCAGGCACCTTAGGGGCAAGCTGAAATTTTAAAAAGGCTTCGCCCACTAACTGCTTTTGCTGGGTTGATAGGGCGTAATTTGGAACCTGCATGGGTTACCTCAAAAATGCGCGGGTCGTGGCAGACTGCTATAGCAAAACCGATTTGATCACCTTTAAGAGCTCTTCGCGGGTGAAGGGTTTGGTCAAGTAGGCATCAGCACCCTGCTTCATCCCCCAGAGACGGTCAATCTCCAGGTTTTTAGATGAGCAGATGATCACGGGCACATTTTCGGTGCCAGGGGATCTTTTTAGACTGCGGCAGAGCTCAAAGCCGCTCATGCCTGGCATCACAACGTCAGTAATAATAATGTCAGGGGGTTGCGCAACGACCTTCTCCAGGGCTTCATTTGCGGTCACGGCAAGGATGACGCTGTAGCCTTCTTCCCGTAAATAGTGACTAATAAGTTCCCGCTCAGAGGGTGTATCTTCTACGATGAGAACGGTGGCTGTTTGAATAATTGTCATTGACTGTCACATCCTGATTGGAATTTTAGACTGGGCAGGCGTCTGATGCGGCACGATTAACGATCAATAGGCAAGTGCATGAAGACCATTTTTAATAGGTCAGATTGGCTAAACGGCTTGGTCAGATAGCCCGAAGCTCTCACCAGTTTAGCTTTGGCTCGGTCAATCAGACCGGTGTTGCCGGTGACCATCACAATCGGGGTGTTTTTAAAGTAAGGGTGCCGTCGCAGCAGGGAGCACAGCTCGTACCCATCAAGGTTGGGCATAGTAATGTCCAACAGGATCAGGTCGGGCTTACTGCGCATAATTTGCATCAGGGCCTTTACAGGGTCATTAATGGTAACGATTGTCAGGCTTTGATCATTTAGAAAGGATCTGATCGCGTTTAGAACGGTGGGGCTGTCGTCAATACAGGCAATGGTGAACTGACCTTTGGCGGGGACTTCGCTGTCAGCGTCTTGTCCCGTTGGCGGCTGGGTTTCCGCAGGTGGTCGAAATGCTGATGTCTGGCTATAGCCAGGCGTTTGTTGAGGAAAACTCCTAGCTGTGGGAGAGGGGCTTGGCGTGGGGGCTGAAGGGGATTTGAAGGCGGCAACGTTGCTGATGCCATTAGCTGATAGGGGGGTGGGTTGCGCTCTCGCTTGAGGGGGGGCGGACACCGACGTAGCTATAGAGGCGGCCATCGTACTGACCGGAGCTGCCTGGCTGGATTCGGTGAGCCGATCACGACGGCGCTTTTGGCAGTCTTCGACGATGAGGCGGAGGTTAAGCTCACAGAACTTGGGGCAACCTGCCAGGTGGTCCTGCTCGATCAGCTCGTAGTAGCCCTCTTTGACGCCCAAAAAAGGCTCAACTACGTCTACAGCAATGGCCTCGATCAGCGCAGCGGCCTGCTCGGGCTGTAAATGGCCTTCTTCGACTAACCAGCAAATTGCCCGATAGTCGGGACTAACATTTGAGTTGCTGGTGTCGAGATCGTCGTTCTGCTCAAACAGCATTCTGACATCAGTGCGCACTGAGTTAGCCAGTGTGGGGATATCAGTACTGAGCCGCTGCAAATGCCTGTCTAAGCGCTCAAAAGGATTTTCGGTACTGGTGCCAAAATTTAACCGCCCTTGGGTTAAATAAAGTGACCAAGAAATGTTCCCAATCGAGAGCTTGAAGTGACCGCTAACCTCACGGCTAATGAGTTGGGCTAAAAGGCTCAGGGGGTGCAGTTTTTGAAAAGTGCTGTAGCCAGTGGCTGAACGACTATACATGGTTGATGCCAAGCTATAGATCAAAGAACACGAAAACTTTGCTGATGCAAAATCTTAGATGGATTAGATGCAAATAATATGGGCAAACCACCCTTATTATGTTGGACTTAGCACCCCAGTAAATGGTTTCTGAAGCCCTTCATCTTTCACATTTCAAAGGGGCTTTACCAGGTCAGGACAAAAACCGAATCCTGGCTGATTAAGGCTCTAAAAAACGAAAAACAGAGGATAATCAAAGCTCCACTTCTTTAAAAAGATAGACAAACAAGACATCTCTGTACTTTCCACTCAGCATAACAGAGGGACTCCGTAGTAATGCACAAAGTCTGCGTAAAGAAAATGGCAATGTTTACCTATAAAATTGTGAAATTTCTGGATCGCGCGAAGAGCTAGGACGCTTTTTAAGGAAGCGCCTAATTCCAAGTATTACCCTGATTACAGGACATTTTGGAATTTTGATTTGATAAATAATCTGTGTAGTCAGCTCAACGTGGGCCGCGCTTAGCGATCGACCGACCCCATAATCACGTCGATGCTGCCTAGGATGGCCATAATATCGGCGACTTTCATGCCTCTCAAAAGATGGGGCAAAATCTGCAGATTATTAAAATCAGGGGCTCTGATCTTCCAACGCCAGGGAAAGACGTTATCATCGCCGATGATGAAAATACCAAGTTCGCCTTTACCGCTCTCCAGCCGGACGTAGTGCTCTCCAGCTGGGATTTTAAAGGTGGGGGCAATTTTTTTGCCGATAAACTGGTAATCAAAGTCGTTCCAGCCTGACTTGGGGCCTTCGGACATTCGCTTGGCTTCCAGGTTTTCAAAGGGACCCCCCGGTAGCCCTTTGAGGGCTTGACGAATAATCTTGATCGACTCGCGCATTTCACGAATGCGGACCAGGTAGCGGGCAAAACAGTCCCCAGCGGTTTCCCATTGTACATCCCAATCAAAGTCGTCGTAGCACTCGTAGTGATCGACTTTTCGTAGGTCCCACTTGACCCCAGAGCCTCGGAGCATCGGGCCTGAGAGGCCCCAGCTGACGGCATCGTCTCGGGTAATTACCCCGATACCTTCGACGCGACGGCGAAAAATGGGGTTGTCTGTAATCAGTCGTTCATACTCATCGACCTTGGGCAAAAAGTAGTCGCAAAAGTCGTCACATTTATCGACCCAGCCATAGGGTAAATCGGCGGCAACCCCGCCAATGCGGAAATAATTATTGTTGATCAACCGTGCGCCGCTGGCGGCTTCCCACAGGTCGTAGATCAGCTCACGCTCTCGGAAAATATAGAAGAAAGGTGTCTGGGCACCGACATCTGCTAAAAATGGGCCCAGCCACAATAGATGGTTGGCAATACGGTTGAGCTCCAGCATGATCACACGGATATAGCTCGCCCGTTTAGGCACCTCAATGTCGGCCAGCTTTTCGGGGGCATTGACCGTGATCGCTTCGTTGAACATGCCAGCGGCATAGTCCCATCGACTGACATAGGGCACGAACATGACGTTGGTTCGGCTTTCGGCAATTTTTTCCATGCCGCGGTGGAGGTAGCCGATGACGGGTTCGCAGTCGATGACGTCTTCGCCATCCAGGGTGACGATGAGTCGCAGCACGCCGTGCATGGAGGGGTGATGCGGACCCAGGTTGATCACCATGGGCTCCGTTCTGGTTTCGAGCCTAGTCATGAATTGGGTTCTGGTAGGTGAGGTTTCAGTTATCTTAACAAGATTGTGAACCCGTGGGGGAGAATTGAGGGTAGAGGGGTAGAGGGAGCAGGGGGGATGAATAGTTTACACTCGGACTATTCTGACTCCTGGATTCTGAACTCCTGACTCTTAAATCCTGACTCCAACATCTTAATTTATTCGGTTTTGCTGCTTTGGAACGTGCTATCAATCTCGACCCTGATAATATCTCTGCTTTTGTGCATGTGTCGGTGTTGCCAGAGGCGGTACTGACGGGTTTAAATCTCCAGCCGGGGGGTGTTTACCTGGATGCCACGGTGGGGGGCGGGGGGCACAGTCGGCTGATTTTAGAGGCGGACCCGTCTGTGCGGCTGGTGGCGATTGATCAAGATGAGATGGCGCTGCGGGCGGCGCGGGCAAATCTGTCAGAGTTTGGTGAACGGGTTACTTTTTGGCAAGGCAACTTTGCAGATTATGGGCCATCGGCGGATTTGCAATTTGCCGGCATCCTGGCAGATTTGGGGGTGAGCTCGCCCCAGTTAGATACGCCGGAGCGGGGGTTTAGCTTTCGTCAGACGGCATCGCTAGATATGCGGATGGATCAGTCCCAGACGCTGACCGCCGCTGACATTGTCAATCACTGGGATGAAAAATCCCTGGCGGATCTTTTCTTCAACGAGGGTGAGGAGCGCCTGTCGCGACGAATTGCCCGACGGATTGTGGAGCGGCGACCGTTTCAAACGACGACTGAGCTGGCGGAGGTGATTGCCTACAGTGTGCCAGCCAAGTATCGTCATGGTCGCATCCATCCGGCGACCCGTGTGTTTCAAGCGTTGCGAATTGGGGTAAATCGAGAGCTAGCGGTACTGGAGCATTTGCTGGCTGAGGCTCCGCAGTGGCTCAAACCCGGCGGGCGCTTGGTGATGATTAGCTTTCATAGTTTAGAAGATCGGCGGGTAAAACACGGCTTTCGTGGCCATGGGCTGCTCAAGGTGATCACTAAAAAGCCGGTAGTGGCCACCCCAGAGGAGGTCGCTGCGAATCCGCGATCGCGATCGGCCAAGTTGAGGGTCGCGGAGCGACTATAGCGATTTTTTGCCTACCGCAGCAGCGCCGCCGAAGGCGTTGTGCCAGTCAGGGTGAGGGTGTAGGCAAAGCTAGCTTCCCCGTCTTCCTCCCAGCCGACCAGGGTTTGGTCATCACCCAAGAGCGGGTCATTGTTATGGCTGGTGACGACCGCAAAATAGACGTCGGTTTTTGGAATCACGAAGTTAGCGATCAATGACTGGCGACCATCGGCGTCGTCATTGTGGGCCAGCAGACGCCCGCTGCGATCAAAGATAAACAGCTGGGAGTCGTCACTGGTTTCAAAGGTGCCTGAAAAGACGCGGGTGACGTCTAGATCGAGGGTGATGCGATCGCCCAGACCGGCCAAAAAGCCAAAGGTTTCGTGGCCTGTGCTCACCTGCCCGGCGACCACATTAAACCCGTCCGTCGTGTCGATGGAGGTGGCTGAGGCTAGCGCGAAGGGCAGATCGGCCAGTAACTCAGGGGGAATGGGGGGATTGACCTCGGCTTCGGTGCGATCGTCTAGTTGGACAACGGGGCCGCGCTGGGAGGTGATACTGGCAATGGCCGCGCCCCAGTCAATGGGAGCGGGCTCCTCGGTATCGTCTGCCTGGGTGGGGACGGCCAGGGTGCGGGGGTAGATGCGATCGCAACTGGCATTGTCAGGCATCGTTGCCCGCATTTCACCAAGGCCCTGCAAATCGCGACGAAACTCGACCAGGCGATGGCGGTATTCGGTGGAGATGGCTGGGGAGCCGATCAACGTGCTGGTGATCCCTACTGCTTGCTCCCACTGATTGAAGCAAATTGCCGTGTTTAGCGCCTCAAGTTGCTGATAGACCTCGTCAGCTGGGCTGGCCTGCCCGACGGAGGCCGATAACAAAATGGCTGCGACCGCCGCAACCCCACTAGATTTTGCAAATACTCCGCGCACCATAGTGTTCTCAACAGTTTTCTGAATAGTGTTCTCAACGTCTAAACTTCAGTGTTTGATTATCGGCTGCCTGTGTTGGGCACATTAAAGCAGATTCTGCGTACATAGGCTTATTTTGGCCCAGTATGCCCTGACCCTTGGAATATAGCAACGTTCACATGCTTCCAGATGAACTTGACCGCCTAAGGCTACTTGTCGTCGATGATGAACCCGATAATCTCGATCTGCTTCATCGAACCTTTCGCCGTGATTTTGAAGTCTACAAAGCGAACAGTGGAGCCGAAGCCCTCCAGCTTTTAGAAGAAAAAGGCGAAATGGCGATTATCATCTCCGACCAGCGGATGCCGCAAATGAATGGGACGGAGTTTTTAAGCCGAACCGTTGACTGGTTTCCCGACACCATTCGGATTGTCTTGACCGGGTATACCGATGTCGAGGACCTGGTCAATGCCATCAACGATGGCAAAGTCTTTAAGTACATCACCAAACCCTGGACACCGAAAGCCCTCAGGGCGGTCATTCAGCAAGCCGCTGAGACCTACAAAGTGCTCAAGCAGCGCACCCATGCCCTAACCCGTGCGCTGCAGAAAGAGTCTTTATTTAATACCGTCATGACCGCAATTCGCGGCTCGCTTGATTACACCAATATGCTGCAAACGGTAGTTGAGACCCTGGGTAAAACCTTTGGGGCAGACTGTGCCGTGCTTTATCCGACTGAGGTGTTGCAAGGTTGCGATAGTCTCCCAGTGCTACAAGAGCATGTATTGACCTACTGTCGCCAAGATGATGAGCCTGATAGTCCCCAGACTCAGATTAAAGATCGAGCCCTCCTCGAAAATATTCCTGTCATTGATGCGCTCACTCAGGTGGTCTCAGACACCATTCATTATCAAGATCAGCCGATAACTCGATTGACGGCTCCTTTTATCTATCAAAACACCACCCTGGCTGTGATCAACCTATATCAACAGATTGGTGGCCGCGGTTGGTCCCAGGGGACGCCTGAGCTACTCAAGAGTGTTTCAGAGCAGGTGGCGCTGGCAATCTCCCAGGCAAAGCTCTATCAAAAGAGTCAGCGACAAACCGAACAGATGCGGGCTGAGTTGGAGGTGGCTCGACAGATTCAAAATAATCTGTTGCACCAAAGCTGGCCCGATATCTCAGGTATCCAAATCCAGGCGCGGTGTCACCCAGCGCGGGAAGTCGGGGGTGACTTTTACGAGGTGTTTGTCCATCCCCAGGGGGATATCTGGCTAGCCGTTGGAGATGTCTCAGGTAAGGGTGTCCCAGCGGCTTTGTTCATGGCCAGTGCAATTTCGGTATTGCGCCGTGAGCTGTCTCAAGAAAACTCTCCTAGCCCCGAGGTGGTGATGCGCAATCTCAATCAGAGTCTCTCGGAGGACTTGGTCAGTAACAACTGTTTTATCACGATGGCGCTAGTA
>JBCCRZ010000179.1:0-9905 GCA_039200855.1 Cyanobacteria bacterium P01_D01_bin.44
ACGCCAGGGCCACCCAGCGTTGAGCTGCGGCAAAAATATGGTTTGGCTGACACTGATCAGGTATTGATGACAGTGGCACGGCTATGGTCTGGGGATATCTATAAGGGCGTCGATGTGACTATTCGGGCCTTGGATGCGATCGCAAAAATTTTTCCAAACGTCAAATATCTGGTAATCGGGCGCGGCGATGACCAGCCTCGACTGGCCCAACTGGCAAAAGACCTGGGTGTTGCCGATCGGGTCATCTTTGCCGGCTTTGTCCCTACCAAGGACTTGGTGGCCCATTATCGATTGGCCGATGGGTATGTGATGCCCTCTAAAGAAGGCTTTGGCATTGTTTACCTCGAAGCCATGGCCTGTGGCGTTCCAGTCATCTCCGGCGACGACGACGGCTCCGCCGATCCCCTCCAAGACGGGCGGGTGGGCTGGCAAGTGCCCCACCGCGATCCCGAAGCCGTCGCCGCCGCCTGTATCGAAGTCCTCAAAGGCGAAGACCCCCGCTGCAATGCCGAGTGGTTGCGACAAGAAACGCTGAATCACTTCAGTTCTGAAGCGTTGACAAGGCGACTGGCTCAGTTGATTGAACCGTTGAAAGGTTAGGCGAAAAACGCTATGCGATCCCCTATCGACTAACCCACCAACCGCCCTTACCTAAACGAAGCCAGAATCTAATTCGGGGGGTCTGGGGGATTGTTACGCGCAGCCCATTTCTCACATCACCAGCTCTAAAAAAACAAATTAGTTTGAAATCCAAGCATTCTGCCAATCTACTTGAAAAATACGCTGTATTTCATCCCGCCAATGACTGGCCAGCCTGTTTATCGCTGCTCGCCCTCTACTTTGGCCTAATCCTACGCCTCGTCCAATACGCCAGTAACCGTTCTCTTTGGTTCGACGAAGCCAGCATCGCCCTCAACCTGCACCGCTCCTACCCCGAACTGCTCAGCAAACTCGACTATAACCAGGCCGCTCCCCCCCTATTTCTCTGGGCAGAGAAGTTTGCGGTTCAAATCTTGGGCGACAACGAATACGCCCTCAGACTATTTCCCCTAATCGCAGGCTTAGCCTCAGTTGTCTTGTTCTATCGACTAGCAAAGCGGCTGATGACAGGTTGGACCACGCCGATTGCGATCGCACTCTTCTCCAGCCTCGAATACATCGCCTATTTTGCAGGGGAGCTCAAACCCTATGGCCTGGACGCCACCCTGGCTATTCTTTTTTGCCTCATCCTGAGTCGCCTTGATCGCTGTCGCCTCAGGGCTCCCACAATTCTGCTGGTCAGCTTGACCGGAGCCCTGGGCATCTGGCTCTCATTTCCCTGCATCTTTGTCCTCGCCAGTTTAGAGATCTTTAATCTCATCAAGCTAAAGGTTTGGAGCTTACCCGCTTCTCAAAAACGCCAGTTGGCGGCGGGGCGACTGCCGATCTATGCTGCTTGGCTGCTGAGCTTTGTAGCGCTTTACGGGCTGGTCGTCCGGCAAGCCCTCGACAATGACAGCCTGGTCGATAGTTGGGCCGTTCGATATCCCGAGTCGCCCCTGGATATCCTATGGCTACTCGACTCTTTAGGCCGCTTTTTCTACAAACCGCTGGGCTTTGTAGGCTTGACCGATGCCATTGCCATGATCGCCTTTGTCAGCGGCTGTGTTTTTCTCTATCGCCGCAGCCGGGCCACTTTAGGGTTGCTTAATGCCCCGCTGCTGTTAACTTTGGTAGCCGCCTACTTGCACCAATATCCCTTTAGAGATCGGCTGCTGCTATTTTTGTCCCCCTTTGCCTTGATGATTGTGGCGGAGGGCATCGCTGGCTTGCTACGCTGTTGCCGCTTTTATTGGAAAGGGCTGGGCGTCATTGCGCTGGGCGCGCTGGTGGCGTTTCCCCTTAGTACGTCAGTCAGTAATCTGCTAATGCCCTCAAGGCTTTATTTTGACCATGTTCGACCGGTGGTACAGTGCATGAGAACTCAATGGCAGCCGGGGGATCAACTCTATCTATTTCCAGAAGCCAAGCGACAGTTTGACTATTACGGTCCCAAGTATGGGTTCTCCTCGGCCGACTATACCGTGTTGCCTGTGCCCCATAGCCTTGCCCGACGTTTACCCGACGAGGTGCGATCGCAGTACCAAAACGCCTTGCCCCCATTATTAATGGGTCAACCCAGGGTCTGGTTGCTACTAGCATACCGCCGCCCCAAGGCCGAAGCCGCCACCCTAGAAACGATGGATCAAATGGCCCCGCTGCTCGAGCGCTGTCGTCAACCCGGAGCCGTTGCCAGTCTGTATGATTTCAGGTCACCTTAAAATTTGCCAATTACCTTATCATCCCTACTCAAAGACGCGGAGACGGGGAGACGCGGATGGGGAGACGCACGGATAAAAGTTTGAAGCTTTACGCAGTACTAGTAGTCCGTCAATATTCAAGATTCGGGTTTGATGGATGAGTGCGCTGCGCTAGTGAGTGCGTTGGTGCTGGTGAGTGGGTGAATACATATACTCACCCACTCACCTCGCCTAACTGAAATTTTAAGCTTGACAAACTACTAGAATGGTTTGTGACAGCACCAGTTTGGAAACCTAGCGTGACTCAAAACGGCCCCAACGGACTTCAAATCAATTTTTCTGGCATTGGCTGCTGGCTGACACTGATTGGCTTGGCCTGGCTAATCGGGGCAGTTGGGCTGGGCTGGGTAGTTAAGTCGGCGTTGGTTTTGTTTGGTTTGATTGCGATCGCACCTGTCATCGCCTTTATCGGCTTTCGATTTTGGCTAAAGCAAAGACTGGTGCAGGGCAGCTGCCCGGTTTGTAGTCAGCCGCTGGCTGGGCTCACCACGATGCAAACTGCTTGTCCAAACTGTGGTACTGCTCTCAAGGCCACCCGTGAGGGCTTTCAGCGCGCCACGCCTGAGGGCACTATCGAGGTGCAGGCGGTGGAGGTTGACACCCAGACGACTGACATGGATGTTGCAGAAGTCCAAACGTTAGATGTGGAAGTTAGGCAGCTGCCGGATGGGGATGCTTAGTGATGAGAGAGCATGGGGAGTAAGGGGACAGAGGGCGCAAATGCCTGATTCCTAACGCCTATTCTTCTATCTCCTGACTCCTTTCTATCTCCTGTCTCCCCAAAACCGTTTCTCAAGCTTATCGAGACGATCGCTAGCGGGAAAGGATTTGCGATACCAGGTAAGGCGTAGGTCTTGGATTTCGGCTTCGGACAGCTGCCAGGGGTGATGGGATTGGCGGATGCGATCGCACACGCTCTGCAAACACAGCGCCGTGCTCACCGAGATATTAAAACTTTCGCTAAAACCATACATGGGAATGCGTAATTGCCGATCTGCCTGCTCCAGGGCCTGGGTCGAGAGACCGGCTTGCTCTCCGCCAAATATTAGGGCAATCGGCTGGTCGAGGGGTAACTCTGGCAGATATAGGGCATCGGTGTGGGGGGTGGTCGCTACCAGCCTGTAACCCCTGGCTTTGAGCTGCCGCAGACAGGTCTCAGTGTTTTGTTGCTGTCTAGCATACTTGTGTAGACTCAGCCATTTATTACATCCCCGAGTGACATCGAGATTGATCTTAAAACTGGCCTGGTTCTCAATGATGTGAACATCTTGCACCCCAAAGCTATCGCAGTTACGCAGCACCGCACTGGCATTTTGGGAGACATAAACGTCTTCGAGCACTACGGTGACATATCGAGTCCGCTGAGCCAGAACGGATTCGATTTTGGTCCAGCGTGCTTCAGTCAAAAAAGTTTGTAGATATTCAGTGAGCGCTATTTGCTCGGAGACATTCATTTAGAGGGCTGTATCAATATTGGGTAGCAGGTTGTTTTTGATTAATTTTGCACTGGGCGCACGCCGTGACGCCCGTACGAATTTACCGGTCAAGGGTATACTCTTGCACTGGGCAGGCACATGGGTATTGCCCCTACACGCCTTTCGCCTTTTCCCTTTCACCTTTTCCCTTTTGCCTTTCCCTACCGGTGCCACTCGGTCACCCCGCCTGGCTTATCAATCAGCGTGATCCCCAGCGTACTGAGTTCGTTGCGAATCTGGTCAGCGGTGGCAAAGTCTTTTGCTAGCTTAGCGGCCTGGCGCTGCTCAATTTTGGCGTCAATGTCAGCGTCACTCAGATCCGATTCACCAGGGGGCTCTGGTTCGGCAGAGGCTTCTAAACCCAACACCTGAGCTAAGCACACCAGTGTTTGCCACTGCTGACGCAGTGTCTTGGCATCGGTCTCCGCCTGCCCCTGATGCACGATCAGATTGCCCTGACGGCGCAGTTCTTTGGCCAGGTCAAACAGCACCGCGACCGCCCCCGGACTGTTAAAGTCATCGTCCATTGAGGTTTGAAATTGCTTGACCGGTTCGCTATCGGCGTCGATACGCATGGCCGTGGGGTCACCAAAGCTAGTGTCATCCACATCGGTCCAGCCAAGCTGTTTACCGTAGTGATGGCCGAACAGAAGCCCTTCTTTGAGGGTTTGCCAGCTGTTGATGGCGGATGCGATCGCATCCGCCGTAAAATCAATCGGCTTACGATACTGGGCTTGCAGCACAAACACACGTAAGGCCATGGGATGGGGCCCTTTTGGGGCATCCAAAAGCTGACGAATGGTGGTGAAATTGCCGAGGGATTTCGACATCTTCTCCCCATCGACATTCACCATGCCGTTGTGCATCCAATAGCGAGAGAGAGGATGCCCCGTCGCTGCCTCAGACTGAGCAATTTCGTTTTCATGGTGAGGAAACTGCAAGTCGGCCCCACCCACGTGGATATCAATGGTGTCGCCCAAGCCTTCGCGAATCATGGCGGAGCATTCGATGTGCCAACCCGGTCGCCCTGGTCCCCACGGCGAGTCCCAAGCCGGTTCTTCTGGTTTTGCCCCTTTCCACAATGCAAAGTCAAACGGATCTTGCTTTTTGGTCTCCCCTTCCGAAACCCGACCGCTGGCCCCGGCCTGCATATCGTCTAGCTTGCGGCCCGACAGCTTGCCATAGCCCTCAAACTTGCGCACGGTGTAATAAACATCACCATCCGCCGCATACGCAAAGCCCTTTTGTTCCAAATCGTGGATCAGCCGCTGGATGCCATCAATGGTGTGGGTGGCATAGGTATAGTCGTCGGCCTCTAAAATATTCAGCCGGGCCATATCCTCGAAGTAGGCCTGGATATACTGCTTTGACACCGCCTCCATCGAAGTCCCTTCTTGCCGTGCCCGATTGAGAATTTTGTCATCAATATCGGTGAAATTTTGCACATAGCGCACGTCGTAGCCGCGCCACCGCAAATAACGCTGAATCGTATCCCACACAATATAGGAGCGGGCATGGCCTAGATGGCAGTAGTCATACACCGTCACCCCACAGCAGTACATCTTGACCCGGTTGTCTTCCAAGGGCTCAAACGGCTCTTTTTGGCGGGACAGCGTATTGTAAATGACTAAACTCATCGGAGCTGCAACTGCATTCGGGTAACGGCAGTCTTAATGGTAAGGCCCTTTGGACTTTTCAAGAAAGTACAAAGATATACTGGTTATAGAAGCACAAGGGTTTCACCAATGGCGTTGGCTTCTTCTCAACCTGTGACGACTCTTAATGGCTTACACGACTTTTGGTCAATTAGGTAATAATTGATAGGGGTAAGTTGACTTGCCCTAAAAGAGCGCCTCGAAACTCAACATCTCAATTTGCGACCTATGACTGCAATGACGCCGACCCAGCCAAAGACGATGGATGATTCCAAACATGGTTTGCCCGTCACCATCATCACGGGCTTTTTGGGCAGTGGTAAGACCACGCTGCTTAACCACATTCTGACCAACCAAGATGGTCTCAAAACGGCGGTGCTGGTCAACGAGTTTGGGGAAATTGGGATTGACAACGATTTGTTGGTCACTACGGGCGACGACGACACCATGGTGGAGCTGAGCAACGGCTGCATCTGCTGCACCATCAATAACGACCTGCTAGAGGCGGTTTACAAGGTTCTAGAGCGACAAGACAAAATTGACTACCTGGTGGTTGAAACGACGGGGCTGGCCGATCCGCTGCCAGTGGCGCTGACCTTTTTGGGCACAGAGCTGCGGGATCTGACCCGACTAGATTCCATCGTGACGGTGGTGGATGCTGAGAACTATAGTTTAGATTTGTTTAACTCCCAGGCTGCCTATAACCAGATTGCCTACGGCGATATCCTTTTGCTCAACAAAGCCGATTTGGTCGATGAATCCGATCTGGAGCGACTGGAAGTCAAAGTCCGAGAGGTGAAGGAAGGGGCGCGCATTTTACGCACCACTCAGTCCCAGGTGCCGCTGCCGCTGATTTTGAGTGTGGGTCTATTCGAATCAGACAAATACTTTGATACCCAGGAAGGTCACGAGGACCATTCCAACTGCGATCACGAGCATGGCCATTGTGAACATGATCACGAGCATGACCACGAACATGACCACGAGCATGACCACGAACATGCGCACAGCCATAGCGCCCATGACCATAGCGAACACAGCCATGATGATCATGCTAACTGCGATCACGACCACGGTCACTGTGAGCATGACCATGAACACGATCATGGCCACTCCCACTTAGATATCGATGGCTTTACGTCAGTCTCCATCGAGCGAGATCAGCCCTTAGCCATTCGTAAGTTTCAGTACTTTCTCGACAACCAGCTACCCCCTAATATCTTCCGAGCCAAGGGCATTTTGTGGTTTGACGAAAGCCCCAATCGCCATATCTTTCATCTCAGTGGCAAACGGTTTTCCCTTGAAGACGAGGACTGGAACAATCGACCCAAGAAGACCCAACTGGTATTGATTGGCCAAAACTTAGATGAGGTGGCCCTGCGTGAGCAAATTGAGAACTGCTTTTGTGTGCCGTCAGTCAGCCGAGGGCAGGGGTTTGGAGCTTAGGGCAGTTTAGAAAGTGCAGCTCGAGAAATACATAGCTAGCCATGCGGGTGATGATTCAGCGGGTGACCGCCTCTGAGGTGGCTGTCGAGGGCAAAGTCATCGGCAAGATTGGTCGTGGTCTTAATTTACTGGTGGGCATCGCCGCAACAGATACCGTCGCTGATTTGGACTGGATGGTGAGTAAATGCTTGTCGCTGCGTTTATTTCCCAACGGTCCCGATGGGCGTTTTGACCTTTCGGTACAAGATATTCAGGGTGAATTATTGGTGATTAGCCAGTTTACGCTCTATGGCGACTGTCGTAAGGGGCGACGCCCGTCCTTTGCTCGTTCAGCAGCCCCTGCCGTAGCCGAACATCTCTATGCGCAATTCGTTGAAAAGCTCAAGGAAAGCGGTTTGACTGTCGAAACTGGACAGTTTGGGGCCAGGATGCAGGTGATGATTGAAAATGATGGGCCGGTCACAATTTTGCTCGAGCGTGAGTTTAATCCATAGCGCATGGGTAATATCAGTAAGAATAGAGTTCACAAAACTTTGCTTTTGCCTTTAACAAAAGTATAAGCACATAAGCGTAATTTATGAGAGAGTCGCTTAACTATATCTAAAATGTGGACTCAGGCTGATAAAGTTAAGAAAGCATTAAGCGGTGAGCTGTACAGCATTGTAAGGAGGCGGGCTAAGTTGTCTTTACCTTTAAGCTTGATAGAGTTTCTGAAGAGTCAACGTCAAAACTCGCTGGGGATGCTGCATTCTATCCCGTCTTTTCCTGTTGTATTTTGTGATTTTGATGGCCCTATTGTAGATGTGTCGGAGCGCTACTATCGGACCTATCAGCTGGGTTTGTCGACATTACAGGCCACCTATCGGACTCAATATAATCAAGAATTGCCGATCTGCCCTCTATCTAAGCAGCAGTTTTGGTGGATGAAGCAAAATCGGGTGGCGGATAGAGACATTGCTACTCGATCAGGTCTCCCCGACGATGCAATTGATGCTTTTCTGCAACAGGTGGCTCGACTGGTTAACCATCCTCATCTGCTGCGTTGGGATTGTCTCCAGCCTGGGGCTGATGAGGCTATCATGCAGATTAAACGCAGCGGTGCCCGGTTTGTCATGGTCACGTTGCGTCACCCCCGACAGGTGCAAGCCTTTTTGCAAGCCCACGATCTGAGTCAACATGTGGATCAAATTTTTGGGGCTGCTGATCACCAAGCCGCTCACTTTAATCGAGTAGAGCAAAAAGTAGATTTATTGGAGCGTGCGATCGCATCCCAACAAGATCAAGGCTTCTCCACCGAGCATACCTGGATGATTGGCGACACAGAAGCCGATATTATTGCAGGACAAACGGCAGAGATTCGCACCTTGGCGCTCACCTGTGGCGTGCGCAGCCAGTCCTACCTCGAGAAACTTAACCCAACCGAGATGCATCCTAGCCTGATGGCAGCAATCCAGCGGGTCTTAATCGATGGCCTGTTACAAGCTGCCTGACGCCCGCTCCCTAACTTTGACAGACACTAGTCTATTTCCCGAGGGGGACTGTACTGTTCCCACCAGCGTTTGAGGGGATAGTACAGTGCCGGAGCCCAAAGACTGCTCAAAATAGCTGAGCTGAGCGCTGTTTTCTGCTGATAAAGCCAAATTTCACCCAGAGAGGCATAGGGCGAATTAGGGAGTAGTAGGTGGTGGGCGCTAATTTGCAAGGCCATCACTGTTTCAGCCACTACGGCCATGCCAAAGACAATCAGGGCCACTGAAATAATGTCTTCTTGAATGTAGCGCTGCTTTTGGAGCCGCGCCGTTAAAATCCCTACGGCCATCAAGCTCAGGGCGTGGGTTGGGTAGTGTGCCGTCAATCCATCTTGTAACAGGCCAAGCACCAGCCCTGCCACTGCCCCATCTAGAACCGTACGATTGACGCTCCAAGCCACCACCCAAATTAATAACCAACTGGGCGTGATCCCTAATAGCTCAGCACCGGGGAAACGGGTGGGCAAAATTAGCAAACACAAAAAAACGGACCCAATCGTGACAAACCAGTTAAGAAAAACCCGTTGAGATTCAGGGCGTTTCGATTTTCGACGAGATAGCGTCATGGTTTAAGGGCCATTATCTTAAGAGTCGTGTTTAAGAGCCACTCTATAAGCACTGTTAGTTTTCTAGGGGTCATCATTTTCATTGACGATGCGCGCTGGGGGCGCATCCACATCCAGCAAGGGCTCAAAGGGATGAATCGTCACCCACTCTAATCGGCTCAAAGGCGAAGAAAGCTGAACAAATGCTTCGGGGGCAGGGCCTTTTTCCAAATTAATCGACTCAATTCGGCCCAAGGGAATATCTTTGGGAAACAGACGGCTGTAGGATGAGGTGACAATCACATCTCCTGGTTTCACATCCGGAACCTTATCAAAAAACTCCATCACAATGCGTCCGTCTGCCTGACCTCGGAGTACTCCCATTGAGCGGCTACGACTGACCTTAACCCCAATTTGACTCGTAGAGTCGGTGAGCAGTAGTACCCGACTAGTATTGGGTGAGACACTCACAACCCGACCGACTAACCCCCCTGGCCCTGTCACGACGTAGCCTGCTTGGATATTATCTTCGCTGCCTCTATTGAGGGTGATCTGCTGCCACCAATGATCAGCACTGCGGCCAATCACAGCTGCCAAGGTGCTCGGCTGGGTCGTGTCTTTGCTGTAATCGATCAGCTCCCGGAGCTTTTGATTTTGATTCTCAAGCTCGACCACCCGCTGCTGCAGCTCGAGTACGTAGGCATTTTCAAGTCGCTCGGCTCGGGTTAGCCCTGGTTGGAGTGGTTTAGTCATCCACTGATAGGCCTCATAGATTACAACCCCATCGGTTTGACGCATTGCCCATGCGCATCCAACCGCCAAAGCAATCAGCCCAGCTTTTGTTGAATATCTATCCCACCAGCGTCTAAGTGTGAACATTCAATCTACTACTAGATCACGGGCTACAGATCACGGG
>JBCCRZ010000180.1:0-9865 GCA_039200855.1 Cyanobacteria bacterium P01_D01_bin.44
TTCAAATTAAATGGTCGCCCCATTTTTGATAAACAGCGTCAGTTTCTAGGCTATCGTGGGGTCCAGCGGGAAATCACTGAAGAATATAATCTGGCTCAAACGTTAGCCTACCAGGCCACCTACGATGCCCTAACGGGGTTAATCAACCGCACCGAATTTGACACCTGCCTGCGGGCAGCGGTCCTGCGCGCCCAACAATATGGCACCGTTTCGGTGCTGTGCTATCTCGACCTTGACCAGTTCAAAATTGTCAACGACACTGCCGGGCATCTGGTGGGCGATCAGCTGCTATCAGAGCTTGCCCACCTGCTTAAACAGTCGGTGCGCCCCGACGATCATCTCGGACGCCTTGGCGGCGACGAATTTGGCCTGATTATCGAAAATTGCTCCGTTGAGCATGGGCAGCGAATTTGTCAAACCCTCATCGATAAGGTGCTTAACTATCGATTCAAATGGCAAGACCGTCAGTTTAACGTGGGGGTCAGCATTGGCATGGTCCCGATCACCTGTGCGCAAACCACCGCCACGGAGCTGCTCAGTCGGGCCGATCTGGCCTGCTACAAAGCGAAAGATCTAGGTCGGGGTCGCAGTTATATCGCCAATTGCGATGACCTCGAGCTAGAAATGCGGCAAACCCAAATGGCGCGGGTTGCCAATATTTCCCAGGCCCTCGAAGAAAATCGATTTTTCCTTATGCAGCAGCCGATCCAGTCGCTGACCCAGCCTGAGCCTCATCCCCACGTTGAGATTTTGCTACGGCTGATCGATGAGCATGGACAGGTGATTGCACCAGGGCACTTTATCCCGATTGCAGAGCGCTACGGCATGATTGCCCTGATCGATCGATGGGTGGTTGAAACCGTTATCAAACAATATGAGCACTTATTTCCCCAGACCCAGCCTCTGGTGTCTATCAACCTGTCGGGGGCCAGCCTGAGCGACAATCGATTCATCGAATTTGTGCTGAAGTTAATCCATCAGTCAACCCTCGACCCCCATCGCCTTTGTTTTGAGATTACCGAAACCGCCGCCATCTCTCATCTAGAGCAGGTCAAAGTGTTTATCAAAGAGCTCAAAGCCATCGGCGTAAAATTTGCCCTGGATGACTTTGGCAGCGGTGTTTCGTCCTTTGGCTATCTGCGCAGCCTGCCCGTAGACTTTCTCAAAATTGACGGCAGCCTGGTGCGTCACATTGTTGATGAGCGCTGCGATCGCACCATCGTGGATCTGGTCCATCAAGTGGCCCACATGATGGGCATGCGCACCATTGCCGAATTTGTCGAAGACACCGACATCCTGGCCCAGCTCAAAAAAATGGGGGTTAACTATGCCCAGGGCTACGCCGTCGGAGAGCCGATGCCCCTTACCCTTGGAGCCTACACAGAGACATTGCCCATTGAGATAAAGTCGTCAACCGACAAAACAACGCTGTTAGCAAATTGAAGGAGATCATCGCCCATGAGTCGCCAAATTGAATGGACAGATGGGGCTAAAGCTCGGCTCAAAGAAATTCCATTTTTTGTTCGCCCAGCGGCTCGCAAAAAGATTGAGAAGTTTGCTGAGGCGGCTGGCGTCACGCAGATTACTGCCGAAATCTACGAGCAGGCTAAACAGAAATTTGGCTAAAAATTTGGCTAAAAATCAACCCCGCGCTTAAGCTCAACCCCACGTTCGGCGTAGTGCTTGTGGCAAAACACCTCAGAATGGGCGCTGGCCAGTTCAAAGTAAGCAGGCGGATTTTTGCACCGCCCGGTGATGATCACTTCGGTATCCTTTGGTTTGCGCAACAACGCCTGAATAATCGGTTCCTCCGGCAGTAGCTCTAGATCAACCGTGGGGTTAAGCTCATCAAGGATGATGGTTTTATATAGACCCGAGGCGATCGCAGTGCGGGCAATCTCCCAGCCCCGCTCAGCTTCAACGTAGTCAATGGTTTGCTGCTGCCCTCGCCAGACAATGGCATCGCGTCCGCAGCGCTGATGATCAACCAGGTTAGGGTAACTCTGGCGCAGGGCTGCGATCGCAGCATCCTCCGTATAGCCATTCCCACCCTTAAGCCACTGCACAATCATCACCCGGTGCGACTTATCCTGGCTGATCCCACGCCCAATTGCCTGCAGGGCCTTGCCCAGGGCGCTGGTTGATTTGCCTTTGCCGTCGCCGGTGTAGATTTCGATGCCCTTGAGCCCCGGAATATCTAACTCGGCGTGGATCTGCGGCTTCATCTCCGAGTGCAGATCGGCAATCTCTAGCAGCTCAGGCGGGGCACCTCGCCCGGTGGCAATCACTTCAAGGTGGTTGTGCTTGCGCTTGAGGGTACGGACTACGTCATCCACGGGCAGCAGCCCCAGGTCAAGCACCGGGTTGACCTCATCAAGTACCACGACGGAGTAAAGGCCAGATGCGATCGCCCCCTTAGCCACATCCCACCCCCGCTGCGCCTCTTGCTTGTCAAAGCGGGTAATCTCGTCAGGGCCAAAAAACTCTGCCCGCCCGGTGCGTACCTGGTCGATTAGATGCGGAAAGCCCCGCTGTAGGGCCTCAATGGCAGCGTCTTCGTCATAAGTGCGCCCAGGCCCTTTCAGAAACCGCAGCAGCAGCACCCGGCTTTCCATAAAGGTCTGAATGCCTAACCCAATGGAGCGCAGCACCACCCCCAGCGCCACCTGGGATTTGCCCTTGCCCTCACCGTCATAGACATGGATCTGCCCGACCATGCGTTCGGAGTGCTGCTGGGCAGTGCGGATACCAATGTCTGTACGAACCATGGAAAAGCCTTACGAGCGTTGATCCTATTGTATCGGTAATGGGAGACGCGTTGAATAAACCAGGTATTCATCCTGCGTTCCTGAGCCATATCTATCTACGTACATTCTGGGAGACGTGAGTTTACTTCTGACCTGGGAATTCTAAGTAGGTGGAATTAGGCAAAGCTTTACCGTCGCTCGCTATGCTATCTGATCAGTCACTTATTGAGACCTTTGTACAAGACTCGCTCCAGGGTCGAGAATCTCTGCTAGCTAACCCCAACCTGCAAGCCATGATGAATGCAGGTGTGCAACAGCTGATGGCCAAACAGTCCGGCATTGTTATGAGTGCTAGTCTTGAAGACGGTCATCCACAATTTTTGGTACAGCTCACCTCGACCTACAACCAACTTATCGGTCAGGTCTTAGTTAGCCAAGGATTTTTGCCCTCAGAAGACATGCTTGATCGCAACACTGGGACTAAACAACACTCTTTTCTTAAATACATCCCGGTCAAACTACCCAAGGGCTACGAACCTCGCTGTACTGGCGCTATCGACCTTTGGAAAACATGGTGGAGCTATGCAAAACGCAGCCGCTCCCAGGTGATTCCCCTGGATTTGGTCATTCGCTGCCGCCACACCTGGTATCCCATTAAAGATATCTTCGTCACCGAAGGGCTCATCTACATCAAAACACTGGGTGCTGAAATCGCCCTACACTCCGGAGATACCGTGTTTTGGCTCAAAAAAGACAAGCCGGTGAGTCTTCCTGCAAAGCCCTCCGTCTTGGGACGTCGGGTGCTAAACTCAGGCGTCAGCAGTCGAATCGCAGCCAATGGTTGAAGACTCCACCCGATACACCCTCTGAACCAGCTACCAGCCCAGGGCCGTCCGAATCTGGCTAGCCAACTCTAACGGACGAAAAGGCTTGGCAATCACAGCAGCCACCTCGTCAGGGTTGATATTATCTTGGGTCAAAGGTTTGGTTTTAGCCGTTACAAAAATCACTGGAATGGTTGCCGTCTCAGGGCTTGTCTTAAGGGCTCGCAGTGTAGTCGGGCCATCCATCTCAGGCATCATCATATCTAACAAGATCGCATCAGGTATTTGTGCGATCGCCATTGCGATGGCTTGATGCCCGGAGTTGGCTTGCAAAATCGTCCAATCCGTTTGCATCTCAAGGGCAAGGTTGGCAATCGCCCTAGCATCATCTTCGTCATCGACTAACAAAATAGTTTTGCTCATGGGGTCTCCTGGCTAATCGGTAATGCAATGTAAAAGGTGCTGCCTTGACCCAGGGTGCTCTCGACCCAGATCTGGCCACCGTGTTGCTGCACGATGTTGCGACAAATCGCCAGACCTAAACCCGTCCCCCCTTTTTTGCGAGAATCTGAGGCATCCACCTGCTGAAATCGCTCAAAAATACTGTGTAATTTGTCATGGGGAATGCCTCGCCCCTGGTCCGCCACCTGAATCAGCAAACAGGGATAAGCTAGCGCAATGGGGGAACCCGCATCAGCGGATTCAATCACCTGGCTACGTAGGGTGACTACCCCATTGGGATGGGAAAATTTGATGGCGTTACTCAACAGATTGGTAAAGGTTTGCAACATGCGGTCAGGGTCAGCTGTTAGAGTCGTGCTGAAGGGTAAGACGTTTAGGGTGACCTGAGCTTTGTCTGCCATCGCTTGCATAGCTTCGATCGCCTGAGTCAGCAGGTCACCCACATCGCACGGTTGCAGCTGCATTGTAATGGTGCCCGACTTAATCCGCTCCAGATCGAGAATGTCATTGACCAGCCGAATCAACCGCTCAGTATTCGTCGTCGCCATCTGCAAGATTTGGTTCCCCTGGGATGAGAGTTCACCCAGCTGACCACTGCTGAGCAAATCGAGCGCCCCGATCAACGAGTGCATGGGGGTGCGCAGTTCGTGGCTAACAATGGAGATAAATTCATTTTCTAATCGCTTGCGCTCGGTAATGTCATTAATGATATTGAGTGCACAGGGTTTGTGGTTGAGGGTAATATGCTCAATTGACAATAGCACCGTACGCACGGTGTTCGCTTTGGTGCGAAACTCTAACTCTTGGTTGTAGCGCGCCCCTTGACAATGGATGGCGGTGTCATACTGCTCGTGGTCAAGCCAACAGTTTAGATCTGCGACTGTATGGTTAACGACTTCATCCGTTGCATAGCCACTCATGCGCAAAAAACTGGGATTCACTTCCAGAAATCGATTATTGGCCAGATCGGTGATCGCAATCGGGCTGGGGCTTGCCAAAAAGGCTTTCTCAAATTTTTCCTCAGCTCGACGACGCTCATCAATCTCTTGCTGTAGCTGGTGATTTTTTTGTTGGAGTTGCTTTTGCAGGTTGCGGATAGTCAGATGGTTGTCAATGCGGGCTAAAACTTCTTCCACCTGAAAGGGTTTCGTAATAAAGTCGACCCCTCCAACACTAAAGGCTTTGACCTTATCGAGCACATCCCCCAGGGCACTGATAAAAATCACCGGGATATCCTGTGTGACTGACTGAGCTTTCAGCTCTTCACAGACTTCGTAGCCATTCATCTGGGGCATATTAATGTCGAGCAAAATCAGATCCGGTGGGGCCGCCTGAGCCCCTCGCAAGCCCGTCATCCCTTTAGTAACGCTGCGCACTTTATATCCTTTTTCTGTCAGCATAGACGAGAGCAAATGGAGATTTTCGGGTGTGTCATCAATGACCAAAATATCAGCTTTATAGGTTCCGGTCATTACAAAATCTCCTCCGTAAGTGCGATGATGGTGTCAAAGTCAAAATTTTCAGTCAGGGTTGAGAGTTGTGCGGCAACCGTGGCATGCTGCTTTGGCATCTGTTGGATCAGCTGCTTAATATGCTCACCATCTACTTGAACAGCAGCCCGATGGAGCCGACAAATCCAGGGCTGAGGCATTTTAGCAAGATCTTGAGATTGCAGTCCCATTTCCTCACGTTCAGCAGAGGCATTCGATAACTCACCCGCATAGGTATATTGCACTCCCAAATAGTGGGCCATAGCAGCAAAAATAGTCTGTTCTTGAAACGGCTTACGAACAAAATCATTGCACCCCGATGCCAGCACAGCGGTGCGCTCTTCCTCAAAGGCACTGGCGGTGAGGGCGATGATAATGGGTAATGGGTAGTGGGTGGTGGGTAGTGGGTGGTGGGTAGACTCAGACAGACTCTCTCTACCGCTCGGCTGAGCGCTCGCGCCGAAGCCCTCTACCCAATTCTCTCTACCCTCTACCTCCCCCGCCGCCGCCCGAATCCGCCTCGTCGCCTCATACCCATCCATTACCGGCATGCGCATGTCCATCCAAATCAAATGGGGGTGCCAGATTTGCCAGAGTTCAAACGCTGCTTTCCCATTGACGGCTTCTCGGATAGAGAACCCCACCGAAGATAACAGTTCGACCAGTAATCGACGGCTATCGTCGGCGTCCTCAACCACCAAAATGCGAAAATCGGGCTGGTTAGGAGCCAGTCCAGTGACGTGCTGGCTGGGTAACCTTTGGGGGACGGCAACTGCTGGAGTGGGTTTGGCGAACATATCAAAGGTAAAGGTGGCCCCTTGCGAGGGACGACTCTGAACGGTGATGTCACCGCCCATCAGCTGAATAAACCGTTGGCTAATGGCTAAACCTAAGCCAGTGCCCTGTTGGGTATTTGGGTTTTGCGCCGATTGATAAAAGGGATCAAAGAGGTAATCGAGTTCTTCGGAGGGGACGCCTGGGCCGGTATCTTGGACTTTGAAGGTGATTTTGTAGGGAGACGGAGAGGGAGCAGGGGAAGCAGAGGGGGCCGGGGAGGCAGCGCCTGGTTGAGCAACTGTCTGGGCCGATACTTGGAGCAAAACTTTACCTTGCTCGGTAAACTTGATAGCGTTGCCGAGCAGATTGAGCAAGACCTGACGGAGCTTGCCCTGATCGGCTTCTACATATTGGGGGACAGCCGTATCCACTTCAAATCCGAGTTGGAGGCCTTTGGCATCTGCTTTAATCAGCAGCATTTCTTCGAGGGAGGTCAAGAGCTGGTAAAGGTCAAAACGGGTTTCATTCAGGAGGGTGCGCCCGGCCTCAATTTTGGACATGGAGAGTACATCATTGATGAGGGCCAGCAAGTGTTCACCACTGCGGTTGATAATGTTGACGCGCTCTAACTGGTGAGTACTAAGGTCGAGATCGCGACCCATCAGCTGGGTAAATCCAAGAATTGCATTGAGGGGGGTACGAAGTTCGTGGCTCATGTTAGCCAGAAACTCACTTTTGGCAAGATTGGCAGCATTGGCCTCCTGGGCTTTTTGCTCAAGCTGGCGGCTGTAGTTTTCGAGCTGCGATCGCGACTGACTCAGCTGCCGGGCCAGCCCAGTCACCCCCAAAAATAAAGCCCCGGCAGACCCCAATCCAACGACAACAATCGCGCCAGCCAGCTGGCGAGCGGGGCTAAACGCCTCGTCTTGAGACATTTCAACAATCAGGGCGAGGTCTTGATCATTGAGCCAGCTATAGACTCCCAACACCGACACCCCAGCATAGTTAGCGTAGAGAGCTTCACCGCTTACCCCCTGCATAGCCTCATTAATGCCCTGACTGCTGGGCTCGTCGGGTAGCTCAATGCTATCCTGGCGAGAAATAAAGGAGGTTTTTTCGGCTAGGGAGCCCACCACATAGGTTTCGCCCGTATCTCCTAGACCAGCCCGCTCCCGCACAATTTGGTCAATGCGGTTGAGGTTGAGATCGGCCATCACCAAGCCAATCCGGTTTCCGGTGCGATCTCGAATCGGCGACGCATAGGTCACCGCCGGTTTGCCCGTCTCAGGGGATACATAAAACACCGGCGTAAACTTATCCCCAGCCACAACGGTTTCAAAATAAGTTAGGTTAGTGGCAATTTCGTATTTACCTTCCCGCGTTTTATCTGTCGAGAGAATGATGCGATTGCTGCGGTCAACAATAGAGATTTCAGAAAACTTGGGTTTGAGTGCTTTGATCTCTAGCAGATAATTGCTCAAGCTACCGTAAGCAGAGCGATCAAGCTCAGATGGGGTTGCCAGCAACCGCTGTAACTGCCGACTCACATCCGGAAATCGCGCAATGATCAGAAAATCTTGCTCGCAAGACTCCAGCCACCGATTAATCTCATTTTGTTTGAGGGTCGCCGTCACCCTAAGCCGATCAAAAGCGGCCTGTTCGAGTGCTTGACGCGCCCTTACATAAGCCACACCGCCCACCGTTGCTACGGTGACCAGGGCCAGTATCAAAAACGCACCAGCGACTTTAGTGGTAAAGGTTGGCTTTTGAAAGGGCATGGGTCATGGGTGCGGGTGAAAGGGTAGAGGGTGGAGGGTAGTGGGTAGTGGGTAGTGGGTAGGTAGGGGCTGGCCTTGTGCCTGCCCTGTCTCCTCAAGACCATTGTTCAAAGATCTCCTTTAGATCAGAAATTGCAGTATCGGCGGCAGCTTCTGGTGTTATGCCATTCTCGACAATATCGTGGAGGACTTTGCCCCAGATATTTTGCTCGAGGGCTACCCCATAGGCCGGATTTAGGGCATTGCCATAGGGCTGGGTTTGCCCGTCTAAGACTATCCGAGTGGCTACAGAAACATGGGGGTCATCCGAATTTTGCCAAAAGGGATCAGATCGGAGGCCGTCGCTAGGGGGCATAAACCGTCCATAGGAAGTTTTTAGAAACTCATTGGTCACCTCCGGTTGGATCAGGTAGCTCAAAAACTGTTTCGCCGCCGCCTGATTAGGAGAGTCCGAAAAAATCACTGCCAGCCGGGTCTCCATCAGGTGTGACATCGGCGTCCCATCTAGCTGATCAGGCCAGGGGAGTGTCCCCAATTTATCCCGATAGGTGTCTGGATCGTTGCGCACCGCCGCCGGAATAGACAGGGTTGGGTTGGGGGTCATGAGCACGTTGCGATTGAGCAGATTGCGGTTGTTATCCGGGTCCAACCATTTCGTGGCCTTAGGGGGAACATAGCCATCCCGATAAAATTGGCTATACCAGCCAAGCACTTTGACAATGCCATCTCGCACGCCAGGCTGATCGACCAGGAGATTTCCCTGCTCGTCTAACAGCGTGACATCGTGGGCTACCAGAGCCTGCTCAAATAAGTGATAACTATCTTTGGCAGGCACGGAATACGGTAAACCCAAGGCATAGACGTCCTCTATCCCCTGTTCTCGTAGCTTGTCTTGGGCGGTCTTCCAAAACGCCCAAAAACCATTCCAGTCTCCAGGAATGTCGTCTGGGGTATAGCCAGCCTGGGCCAAAAGATCTTTCCAATAGTGGATTTGAATGACAGACTGGTTGAGCGGTACTGCATAGTAGCGTCCCTCGGCGTTTTCTACACCATAGATATGGGCCGCTTGCAAAGCTGAGGGCGTAAACTGCTCAGCCACAGGTTCAATGATATCGGTGACATCGGCCAGCTTACCTGCCCACTCATCAACTGGGTAAACTGACT
Organism: Cyanobacteria bacterium P01_D01_bin.44; assembly: GCA_039200855.1. GTDB lineage: Bacteria > Cyanobacteriota > Cyanobacteriia > Phormidesmidales > Phormidesmidaceae > SIO4C1. The sequence goes on from JBCCRZ010000180.1 coordinate 9,243, forward strand.
TGGCCGCAAACAAAATATCCGGTGGGGTGCCCGCTTTGCTGGCACGCAAGGTTTTGGGTGCAATCTCCCCGGAGTTATAAAACGATAAGTTGACGCTTTCCCCTGTTTCTGCCTGCCATTGCGTCACAGCGGCATCAATGGCCTCATCTTCTTCAATAACATAGCCTTTATCCCAGAGAATGGTCAGTGTCTGACTCGTCTCGGCGGGGATCGTCGGAGTCTCAGTCTGAGCAGAGGGAGCACACGCTATCACAAGCCCACTGATCAACCAACCCAACAGACCATAACAGCTGAGTCGGTAATAGAACTTAAAGAAGTGACGGATGTTCATAAGAATACCTGCTCTAGCCAGGCGGGTTGTCGAGGGCTGCGATCGCATCCAAAATCTCATCAAAGTTAAATTGCTGCATGAGCTGAGCCAGTTTCTGAGCCAAGGCCGCCTGCCCAGGCGGGATCGCTTGAATCAACCGCCGAATCTGATGGCTATCAACCTCAGTCGCCGCCTGCTGCAGTGACGTAATCCAGGTAGGTGGCATCAGCCTGAGTTCGTCAGCTGACAGCACCGCCCGCTGCGGCATCGCAGTTTGCAGCAAGGGTTGGTGACCATTCACCTCATAAATAAA
>JBCCRZ010000181.1:0-9836 GCA_039200855.1 Cyanobacteria bacterium P01_D01_bin.44
GAGATGGCCAAGCTCTTAGGACAAGAAGACAACAACTTCGTCAAGCTTGAAGTCATCCCTGACGCTAAATATTTGCTGCCCGACCCCATCGACACCCTCAAGGCCGCAGAGCAGTTGATTAAAGAAGGCTTTGCCGTGCTGCCCTACATCAACGCCGACCCGCTGCTAGCCAAGCGTTTAGAAGAAGCCGGTTGTGCCACCGTAATGCCGCTGGGCTCTCCAATTGGCTCCGGCCAAGGGGTGCGCAACGCCGCCAATATTCGCATCATCGTTGAAAATGCCAACGTGCCGGTGGTGGTGGATGCCGGGATTGGGACCCCTAGCGAAGCCGCTGAGTCGATGGAGCTGGGGGCCGATGCGCTGTTGATTAATACTGCGATCGCAAAAGCCAACGACCCCATCGCCATGGGCCGCGCCATGGGCCTCGCCACCAAAGCCGGACGCCTCGCCTACATCGCCGGACGCATCCCCGTCAAAGCCTACGCCAGCGCCAGCTCTCCCCTGACAGGAACCATCACAGAGCAAAAGTGAATAGTAAACACTTAATCCAAAATCCAAAATCCAAAATCCAAAATCCAACTGCCCTTCTACACTAGTAGATAGAGAATTCAACCCTGCCATCAGCGGCCAGCTTTTTACCACAACCTTCAAGATGCAGCTTCAAGCCTTGGGTGCAACCGATCGCCTTGTCCGCTGAGACAGCAGGCATTCACCATGCATCCGCATAATATCGAGCATCGCACCCTGATCATTTTAGGAGCGGGGCCGGCTGGGTTAACCGCCGCGATTTATGCCGCCAGAGCCCACCTTGACCCCTTGGTCCTCCAAGGCCCCAATCCGGGGGGGCAACTGGTCAAGACCTCCACGGTAGAAAACTATCCCGGTTTTGACCACGGCGTCTTGGGGCCTGAGCTGATGGCGCATTTTGAGGCCCAGGCAGCCCGCTTTGGCACTGAGCTGAGGTACGGTTCTGTCACTAAAGTCGATTTTTCAGACCATCCCTTTAGGCTGGTGATCGATGACGAACAGCCCCTCCAGGCCGATGCCGTCATCGTTGCCACCGGAGCTTCCCCCCGATGGCTCGGGTTAGAAAATGAACGACGCCTGGTGGGTCGGGGCGTTTCCACCTGCGCGGTTTGTGACGGAGCCTTCTTCAAAGATCAGCCCGTTGCCGTCATCGGCGGCGGCGATGCTGCAATGGAAAACGCCCTATGTTTGACCCGGTTTTCGTCCCATGTGCATGTGGTCCACCGTCGCGATCGCCTGCGGGCCTCAAAGGCGATGCAAAAGCTAGTCTCACACCATGACAAGATTTCCTTTGTTTGGAATGCCCACGTTAAAGACGTCTTGGGAGAACAAACCGTTGAAGGACTGATGCTGGAGGAAGTCAAAACTGGCACCTGTTTTTGCCTCCCCATCCAGGGGATTTTTATCGCTATCGGTCATCGCCCCAATACCGAAACCTTTAGACCCTGGCTCAGGATGGATCGCCAGGGCTACATCTTTACCCGGCCTTACTCCACCTACACCAGCGTCGCTGGCGTCTTCGCCTGTGGCGATGCCCAGGATAAGGTCTATCGACAAGCCGTGACCGCAGCCGGGACAGGTTGCATGGCCGCGTTGGATGCAGAGCGATGGTTGCAAAAGGAGGGGTTGATTAGATAGTTGATAAAGGGAAGCCTCAGTGTAATCTCCGTGAATAGGGGTGTTATTACGCAAAAGTGATGGATAAGATTCGAAAGTGTGGATCTTATCCGTCACTTTTAGCGCTGAATATATATAGTTAATGCGGCTGTCTTTACGGGTGATGCCTCTCAGTCCATTTTTCAGTATTCATATTGCGATTGTTAGAGGCTAATGTTGAATCAGAAATCGTAAGATTTATTGCATATGTCTTGACAAGGTTGTTCTGTGAACTGCCATCGTTCAATACTATGTATCGAGTCATCAGTTATCATGAGTGAACTCGATGCTTTTTAGTCCAATTTTGGCAAATTGAAAAGCCTTCTAAAGTCAAGCACGAAGCAATATGAATCAAGAGAATATAGATAATACTGGAAATTCTGAAAGCATATGTGAACCGATAACTTCTTCTAGCAATCTGCTTGAACAATTGCCATCTATTGTTGAAAGCTTTATTGCTATAACTCATAAAGCTCAACCAGAAAGAGATTTAGATATTGTTAAAAAGCGTTTTAGGCTAAGCAATGAGAATTTTTATAGTCTTGAAGAAATTGGAATTTATTATGATATTACCAGAGAGCGAGTCAGACAAATAGAAGCTGAAATCATCAAGAAACTGTCTGAATTAATGTGTGGTTCCAAGAAGAATAAAAAGCTTCAAATTCAGGAAGAGATTATCCGGGAATACAATACTGTCAAGAATATATTACTTGGACGTGACTATATATTGACTGAAGAAAGTGTCAAGAAAATCTTCCAAGAGCGATATGAAATCAATGAGAAAAGTGAATTTTTTTCTTCATTCTATTTTCTAATGAAGTTACTTGGATATTGGCCCATCCCGAGCAAAATAAATGGATATCGAGGCTCAGTTAAATTGTCTTGGTGTCTAAAAGAGAATTTTTAAAAAGCCTACATTGAAAAAGTGTTTGGGTATTTTAATTCGTTGTTAGATAGATCAGAAAGGTTTAACTTCTTCGAAATTGTTATTTCGATTAACAAGTTAAAGGGAGGACGACTGGATAGAGATTTTATTAGGATGCTGCTCAAGCTAAGCAACGAGATTGAGGAATTGGCAGGAGAAGAAGATATTTATCAGGTTAGATTTGAATGTTTACCTAGTGCCGCAGAGAAGGCATTTAGAGTTCTGAAAGAAAATGGTAATCCTTTACACTTCTCAGAGATAGCAAAGATCATAAATCAAGCAGAGCTTAATCAAGGGAAAGGATCAAGAATTACAGTAACAAACCTCAAAAATCAATTAATAGCAGATGATAGATTTAACCCGATCGGGAGAAGTGGAATATGGTCTCTTTCAGAATGGGAAAACATATCTACTAAAACCATAACTCAAATTATGGAAGACAGTTTCCATGAACGTGGCGAACCTATTTCAGCTAAAGAAGTATATCAGTATGTTATCTCAAAAAGACCTGATGCTTCTTTCAGATCAGTTAGTGTCTATCTTTCCAATGCAGATGTTTTTGTGAGGGTAGATAAAAACCAGTACGCTCTTGTTGTTTGGGGATTAAAGTCAATTTCCAAATCGATTAGGAGGACTCCTGACGAAGCATCAAGTCTTATCAGAGAAGCATTAAAGGAGATATTTGTAGACAAGGATTCTATGCGCCTTGCTGATTTAGTTCGTCAGGTTAAGGAGAAGACAAGCTTAGCAGAAATGACCGTTCGAACCAGAGTGAAAAAATCTCGAAACTTTGAGTTAAAGCAAGATGGCAATTCCAATAACTATACCGTTTATTGCATTAATCGAAATTTTGGAAAAACAAATTTAAATATGGAGTCTAGCAAGGAACTGCTTAGAGATAAAATTCAAAATGAGATAACCTCTATACTCCAAGCTAATCCTAATGCACCCATTACTAAAGGTGATTTGTATTTTCTAGTCAAGAAAGAGGTTGATTGTATACGTCCTACTTTTTATGCTTATCTCAGTGAGATGGATGATATTAAGCAATATACAGATAGTGGTAAAAGTTATTGTGTATATGAATATCATGAACAATATGGCTCGGTGGATATAGATCCAGCTTTGTTAGATTCATGTTCAGACGCAGAACTGCTAAAACGGCTAAAACGGGCAATTAATAAACTTAATATAGATGAAGTTGATTTAGGACTTTTTGAGCTGGGACGGATTTTTGAAAATGAGTTAAAAGATTATCTACTTATTGCTAAACAAAATTCTGTGATCCAAGTGTATCGTAAGGATCTTGAAAGACTAGTTCGTATGATCGATTGTGTAGTCAGAGAAAATGTAGTGTCTAAAGGATACTATCTACATATTTTGAGAGAAGAACGAAACGAACGTGCGCATGGAAAAATTCCAAATTTAGATGAAAGAAAAGTCATACTAAATAAAGCTCATTATATAGCGGAGTTATATGTCCAAAGTATCATCTTTTTTAATAGTAAAAAGAGTGATATTTTACAAAGGTTTGCCAACACCTCTTCAGCATAAGTATGGGCGCAGCATAACACTAAGCAGGAGCTTACGGAGCATGGATTTAGGGATTGACGACAAAACTCTGACCGCCGCTCAGCTTCACCGTTCGGCAGAAACTGCTAAGTTGAGGCAGTCCATCCATCGGGAAGCTGATTGATGTTTTCTATTAAGAAGTCCCCGTATACCCATATTCGGGCATCGTTGTAGAGATCGCTAAGAATAGGTTTTCGAGCCCCGGATTTGTCCCAAGGTTGAAGATCAGAGTCTAATTCACAAAAGCCAACCCAAGGATGCCCGGCTTGCTGCAATTCTTCAGATTTCACTATGACAGCAGCCAAAATCGCCAAGTCATAAGGCTTTAAGTGAAGACCCATCGCACCAATAGAGACTTGACGCTCTAGCATCGGCTCTGAAAGTGGAAAAACACTCAATCCAGGATGTGACATTAAAACATCCAATCGTTCAGAAACCTTCGTTAATTCGTTGGCGACTAATCCATCAAATTGGTCAAATACCCGAAATGCTGCTTTTGCATCCTCAAGGCTGACTCGACCTTCATCCCTTGCCCATCTAACAAACTTGCGTAAGTCCTCCGAGCGAGAGCGTGGTGTGAACCGTCGAGGTACAGTTTGGCGAGCTTCCGCTAAGCAGATTGCGGGAATAAACAGCTTAAGTTCACCAGAATCAGCTCGTTGAAGCAACTGAATCGCCTGCGGGCTTTGCAAATGTGCCGGGGCAGTAACATCTACAACCCAGTTCGTTTCAACTAAAACTACCTTAGGCTTCAACTGGCAACTCTACTCCACCTTGGACCAGCAGCCCTAACTTCGCCAAGTCGGAGAAGGCCCATAATGGGCTCTCCAAAAAGCTCCCTTAAGTCACTTGGCAAATTTTCTAGATTAGAAGCCAGTTTTAGATTCTCGAGCCACCGTTGAACTCTCGATTCAAACTCAAGAGCATGTAAGCCTCTCCATTGCTCATCTGCAGGGGGTAGTAAAGAGTCTGGAAGTTTCGCTTCACCCACTACATCAATTGACTCACCATAGGCCTTCTCTAAAGAGTCACGGAGAAGAAAAATATGCTCACCAGATACGACTAACCCAACGGAACAGCCGATAGACGCCATCAGGTGCCTAAGTTGATCGATAACGCTTTTACTGCGAACATTGCTATTGCTGAGTTTTACCTCAACCAGCATCAGGTACTCCCCATCAGGGCCTATCACGACAATATCTGGATGTGCTGCTTTCATATCTGCATTTTAGCATTGCCTATTATCGTCCCTGAGGCCGACTGATGAAGGGGTGTCTTTGGGGCATTCGATTGTTTTTTAAGCGGATGATAGGTAATTTTATAAGCGCTTCAAACGCTCAATCCTGGTATCCAAAGCTTTATAACTGACCCCTGCCCGTTGCGCTGCTATGAACCCAATCGCTTCCAGGTAAGACCTAACCTCTACAGCCTCAATACCCAACGCAGCGGCGGATACCTCCATCTTTGTTTGATTATCGGTCACAGCAATGATTGTCGCCTGCTTTTGACCAAAACTCATCGCGGCGCTGCCTCCAAACGCCGTGGCAGGCAAAATCAAGGCATCAACCTGCTCAGCCATAATCGTTTCGGCTGTGGGGCTCCCCTGGGTGACAAACTGAGGGGCGCGACTCAGCCCAGCCAAGACGCAGGGCAAAAAGGTATAGCCAATTTCCTCAGCCGCAGAGCGTGGAGAAATACTCGGGTCTAGCGGCAGCGGCATCAGGGCTGGCGCATGGGCGCAGGGAATCTGAAATGTGCGCACCACCAGATGGCTAATCACCGCCTCCGCGCCCGCTAGCGGGTCAACCCCCTGCCCCTGGCGATAGTTTGTCAGCACTTCACTGTCCTCATCGTCGGGAAACCGGGCGATCACCGCGATCGCACCCGCCCCCTCCTCCTTAATTAACCGCTCCGCCGCTCGCAATAAGCTATCTGGGTTTTCAATCGTCCCCCAGGTTGCCCCAGAGGCTGCCTGTTTCAGCGTCACCCCCAGGGGCGCATCGGTGACCACATAATCCGTTAAATCCAGCCCCAGGGTGGCCCGTGCCGCGTCCGCAGCCTGCAAATGCCGCCAGCGCAGATCGTCTTCAATCGCAGCATCCAACAAAAGGCCAATTCGATTTTGATGCACCGGCTGGAGCTGCCACTGCCCTGCCGCAAACTGGTCGAGGCCATAGCCCTCCACATAGTAAGCATTAGGTAGTGGCCAATAAAGTTGGGCCCCGTTAAGCACATTGGGGTGGGTGATCAGTCGGTCGGTGACGGTTGCGATCGCACGCGCCACAGGCAGCGCATCCCCGGCATATCCCCCAATCGCCGCCCCAATCCCGGTGGGGATAATCAAGACTGTGGTGTGAGGTTTCACGTCGTTTCAATGATCACAACGGCTTCCACTTGGGCCATATTTGCAATCTCATCCACTGCCGTCACCGCCCAGCGCAAAGGCTCCCCCGTCCGCCGCAGTTCTATTTCGATAGCCTGTCTGAGCAAATCAGTCGATGCCTGCAGCGGCACATTTGGCGTCACAAAAACCATTCGCACAAATTCAAATCCCTCGTTTCAACGCTAACTCACATCTCGTTGTCTATTATCTTCCCTCTGCCTCCCCTGCGTCCCTGCTTCTCTGCTTCTCTGCCTCCCTGCTTCCCCTGCCCCTCTCACCCACTAGCCATCACTACCCGTACCACCCCGTCTTTTATCTTCTCACCCTAAAATAAAAGCATTAAGAACTGTAAGGAAACATAATGGCGGATCAGCTCATTCGCGCCACGGCGGCAGACGGTGGCATTCGAGTCGTCGGGGCAATCACTACTCGCTTGGTGGAGGTCGCTCGACAACGGCATAAGCTTTCCTACGTGGCGACGGCAGCGCTGGGGCGGACGATGACCGCCGGGTCACTGTTGGTCTCAAGTATGAAACGACCCGAGTCAAGGGTAAATGTGAGCGTTAAAGGCAATGGTCCGCTGGGAAGCATTTTGGTCGATGCCGGCTTGGATGGCACCGTCCGCGGCTATGTCGATCATCCCTCAGTGGAGCTACCCCCCAACAATAAAGGTAAGCTCGATGTCGGCGGCGCTGTGGGGCGAGAGGGCTATGTTTATGTGCTTCGAGACAATGGATATAGTTACCCCTACTCCAGCACCGTTGAGCTGGTCTCTGGCGAAATCGGCGACGACTTGACCCAGTATTTGGTGAACTCTGAGCAAACCCCATCGGCGTTGGTGTTGGGCGTCTTTGTCGGCGCAAATGGCGTAGAAGCCTCAGGCGGTCTGCTGTTACAAGTACTGCCCAAAGCCTCTCGGGATGAGGCCCTGGTCGCAACGCTAGAATCTCGCCTATCGACATTGACCGGGTTTACGCCATTGTTGAAAGCGCACAAAAGCCTGCCCCAAATTTTCAACGAATTAGTGGGCGATATGGGACTAGAGATCTTGCCCGGCAACCAGCTGCTACAGTTCCAATGCCCCTGCACTCAAAAGCGTATGCTAGGCGCACTCAAACTCCTGGGCGAAGCTGAGCTGCAAGACATGATCGAAACCGACGGTGGCGCAGAGGCTGTCTGCCATTTTTGCAACGAAACTTACCACACCGACGGCAATGGTTTAGCAAACCTGATTGAGGAATTAAAGGCAGAAAGGGCACAGCGTTCAGGCTGATATTTCTCGAAGGGGTCTCCAGGTTAGTATTGAGATATCAATATTGAAATATCCACATTGCACGGAGCCTAAGCTGATGCCCCAAGCCATTAATCAGCTACGCTGGACTATCGATGATTTAGAAGGACTCCCTGAGAATAGCAACCGCTACGAAATCATTGACGGAGAATTACATGTGACTCGTGCGCCTCATTGGAAACACCAAAGCGTGGCCGGGAGAGTGCATTCAAAACTGCTAATTTGGTCAGAAGAAAGTGGCTTGGGAGAGTCTGTAATGACACCAGGGGTCATTTTCTCGGACTCTGATGCGGTGATTCCAGATGTCGTCTGGGTCAGCAGCGAAAGGCTAGATGCCCTTTTGGATGAGGCTGGGCATCTGGTAGGTTCTCCTGATTTGGTGATCGAAGTTTTGTCCACGTCTAAGAAAGACAAAGATCGAGACCGTAAAACCAAACTCAAACTCTACTCAGCCCAGGGTGTTCTGGAATATTGGATCTTTGACCGTGAAAACCAAACCATCGAGATCTATCGACGAGATTCTGGCGTGTTAACCCTTAGGATGACCTTATACGCCGAAGATACCTTGAGCAGCCCTTTACTGCCTGGTTTTACTTGCGCGGTGGATAATTTGTTTGGCTAATGGATTTTGCTCTGCGAGTCTCGAGTGCGGCCCCGAAAAACTTGAAATCTCTGTCAGGTGGGCAGTGCCCACCTGACCCCTTCACGAGATTCCCCTTCCCCGCGTTCTCCCTTCTCCGCGTCTTTCTTCCTCCTCATCTCCCCCTGTGGCTACATCCCCGTCAGCCGCCGATAAACCGTCGCTACCGCCCCCTCATCCCCCACATTGCCTGGAAACAGCACCACGGGTAGATTCGGAAACTGCGGATGATCGCCAGCCGTAATCACCACAGAAACCCCTGGCAACACCTGGCCTAGCAGTCGAGCCGATGTCAATGCTAACCCGTTGCTCAGGGTGTCATTAGAGGTAATGCCCCCCTTGCTGATCAAAAAGCCAATATCCGGCGGCAGGTGACGCACAATCTCCATCAGCAGACCAGACACTGCTTCCCCAAAAGCGAGGCGGGTGGCGGTGTCCGCAAAGGTGAGTTCTTCACGGCTGGTGTAGATTACCGGGGTTTGTCCCTGTTGATAGATCTCATTGAGTTGACTTAAAGCCTGTTCAAGCAAGTTGGCCGTTGCATCAGGATTGGCTTTAATTTGAGCGACGTCGATTTCAACCCCAGTCACACTGGGGACCTGTAACAATTGGGCTAGCTGCTGGGTGGTTTTTTTGACATGGGAGCCCACTAAGACAACGCCTGGTTTGCCGTTGCGCACATATTGAGCCATCGCCTCTGCCGCCACGGATTGAGGGGGCAGCGCTGCCAGAGAAGTCAGTAAGCTAGCCGCACTTCTAAAGAGAAAGCGTTTGCCTTGGGCGGCGGCGGTGAGTAAGTTTTGCGAAAAGCCATCAAGGTCGCTTTGGGTTTCAGCATCGACGGCAACGCAGACATTGTCACTCAGCTGCATCAGGCTGTCGAGGGTGCCCTGGCGCAGCTTGTCTAAGGTGAATCGCTCTACCTGCTCCGCTGCAATCTTACCTTGAGTTTTCTCAGCCACATAGTCGGGCAAATAGCTGTGGTGATAGCCAAAGACAGAATCCTTCGCGAACTCGGTCTTGTGGGTGGGGGTTCTGACGCCGTTGGCTTCGATGTAGTGGGTGCTATCGACGGTGATGCGCCCGCCTTCAAAAAAGGCAGGCACCATGAAATGGGCATCAAAGGGGCCGAGCTCCGCCGCGATCGCATCTGTCTCAATCGGATAGTGCCCCCGCAAGGTTGAGTCTGAGCGGCTCACCACCAGAAATTCTGTTGTTTGGGTGTCCGCCAGGGCCTGCTTCAGATTTTGGCAAACTTCACGGGTGATGCGCTCAGCCTCTGTAGGGGTGAGCGATCGCGTATTGGTCAGCACAAAGAAAATCGGTGACTCATCCAATAAGC
>JBCCRZ010000182.1:0-9806 GCA_039200855.1 Cyanobacteria bacterium P01_D01_bin.44
CAATCCAACCCCCGGGTTTGCGGAACCCAATTGGGGCTATGTGCTGATGGGTACGGTGGCAGGGGTGGCCTATGGCTGGGTCTGGCTGCGGACTAAAAAAGTGACTGCGGCGGCTATCACGCATATGCTCGTTAATCTTAGCTGGCGCTTGTTGCTCCATTGAAGGACTGTTAGGTCTGGCTTTCTCAAGTTCTTCTCGATTGCTATTTAGGGTTGAGACTGCGATTCTCCCCTTGGTCGCGCTTTGTTGGCTTCCGGGATCAGACCCTATGCAACGCTGGATACTGCCGCTGCTAATCAGTTCGTCTACCTTTATTTTTCTGTTTGAAGACATTATCTTCGGGCAGCATCGTTCTCCCTTCTTTCCTAGATTGGCAGTCCATCAGGTGGCCCAGGCTGCTAGCACGTCGCTAGAAGAGGCCTGGCAAAGTCTGCATCGGGCTCGGCAGCGACGCGAGCAGGTGTCTCAAGCTTTGGCAGCCTTGGCAGAGGCAGAGGCGTTGGCAGGGCAGGTTGAGGATGTGTCTCAGCAAGGTTTGCTATTGCGGACGATTGCAGCGGAGTATGCTCGGCTAGGGGCGTTTGACCGGGCGATCGCAACTGCCTTGCAGCTTGACTATGAAACGAAGCCGCCGGGGGGCGGTTTAGAGTCCCTGCGCTCAGAGGCAGAGCAGACCATCGTGCGAGCCTATCTTAGGGAGGGGCAACTCGATGAGGCACTTGGGTTTGCCCAAAGTATTACCGATATCCCCACCCAAGAGCGGGGGTTAGAACGGGTGGTACAGGCGTTAGCTGAGCAGGGGCGACTAGATGAGGCGGTTGCGATCGCACAGCAAGTAAATAATGACCCGAGGTACAACGCCTCTTCGTACTACAACATTCCCATGCAAAAGGCCATTGCCCAAGGCTATGGTGCTCTGGGGCAGTATGAGGCAGGGCTTGAATATAGTCAAACGATCCTCCATCTCAGCTATCGGGCTAATTTTCAATTGACGCTGATGAAAGTGGCTATTCGCCAGGGGCAGTATGACCAGGCTGCCGACATTGCCCGACAAATTAGGACGGCCAATGATAGAAGCGAGCTGACCTATTTGCGGCAGACGGGGCTCAGAGAGGTCGCCCTGGCCTATGGTCAGGTGGGTCAAGTCGATCAAGCTGTGGATTTGTTGGCCTGGCTCTATTCGTTAGAATCACTACCCGGTTATGCTTCTAGTGATTTGTCTCAATGGGCCTGGGAGTTGGCTAAGGTCGGCGCTTATGATCTTGCGATCGCTAAAGCCAATGCGATTGAGAATGATTACGCTCAAGCAGAAGCCCGTATGAATATTGCCCGAGTCTATGTGGACGCGGGCCAGTATCAGGCGGCGCTGGACCTGGCCCAGCAGGTTGAAGATGGGACGCTACAACCCCTTGCCGATTACGAAGACAAAAAAGTTGAGCTACTGTACCATCTGGTCGAGCAGTCAGCCCGTGCCCAACTCACTCAGTTGGTGATAGAGGCGGCTGAGGCTTATGGTGATAAAGATGTTCAAGTCAAGCTTCTATTACGGGCCAGCCGCCAATATCGCCTCACAGCCCAAACTCAGGCGGCAACGGATGCCTTGTGGCAAGGATTTGAAATTGCTAAAACTATTGACAGAATTTTTGTTCAACCTGACAGACATACCTATTATGAAATCTCCAATGCCGGGTTACTGATTGAGATTGCTGAGGAGGCTATTGCCCTGGGGCAAACCGATCTCGCACAGATGGCCCTGGAGGCGGCTGCGCAGTCAGCCCGTGTGTTTGAGACCACCCCGCTAGACCTGTCGCGACGATGGCAGGCAGAGGACTTAAACCGGGTGGCTCAGCTATTTATCGATCTGGAGCAGCCAGCGCAAGCGGCGATGGCGGCGACGGGCGCACTGACGCTACTAGATGTTGTTGAACCGACGGAATCGATTGGTGTACTGGCTGAGGCGGGGGAAATTCTTTGGAGGGTGGGAGATCGCGATCGCGCCCGCGAAGTCTGGGGTCAGGCTCAAACCCTGGCCCAGGCCAGTAACGACAGTTGGCCGCAGCTGATTCAAGCCTATGTCAAAACGGGGCAGGTTGAGCAGACCCAGGTCGCCCTTGAGCAGGCACTTTCGGCTTTACCCGCTGATGAGGAGTCTCGTCAGCGCGATAATGCCATCGGTCGCCTGGCGATCGTGACGGCGGGGTTAGCGTCACCGGATGAGATGTTGGCGTTGATTGATCGCATGGGCACCCCACAAGCACAGATCAATACTCTGGCTGAAATTGCAATTAATCATGTTGATGCTAACCAAACGGAGCAAGCGGCTGAACGGCTGCAACACCTGTTAGGCATTGCTGATACCCTCTGGGAGGATGATCAACGGGAGGGGATGTTGTTTTCAGCGATCTATACCCACTATCAGTTTTATGACAAGACACCCTGGCCATTAGACCTGATTATGCCGACGCGTGATCTTATTCAAGACCCTGAGCGACGGGCTGCCAGTTGGCGAGAATTGGTGTGGGCCTACACAGCTGCGGGAGATGACCAGGCTGCCCATGCTTCTATGGTGTTTGTGCTGGAGGCGATTAGCCAGATCTCTAGCAGGTTTGATCGTCAAGAGAAAACCTGGGAGTTTTTTGAGCAGTTTATGAAGGCCAGCGAGTTAGGTCTGGCGGCGCAGATAGCCAATGCGTTTGCAACCCCTGCCCATCGGGTGACGGCTTTCCGTCAGGTGGCTCATCAGCATCAGAAATTGGGGCAAACAGGCGAAGCCTCTGATCTCTTAGACCAGGCTCAGCGGGCGGCCACCGGCATTGAAGATGCGGCTCATCGACAGATGTTGCTGGATGCGAACTGACAAGTCAGCGCTTGCGCTATCGCACAGCAACAAAGCAGCCTGTAGTGGGGTGGTTGTCTCAGCTGAGTGAGTTTGAAGCGTTTACAGATGATTTTGCAACCTGGGTCTTTTTCTACGGCCCTTCTGGCGGTGAGAGTGAACCGATAGGGTGTCGCTAACAGATGGCTTTTAGGCTGATTTAGAACAACTCATTGGCACGGCCCATAGCTGTAAGGTGAAGATGCACTCTATTTCATCCGTAAATCGTTTAGCCAGTGTCAGATAAATTAGCGTCAGGTAAATTAGATTAGGAGGAATACTCAGGTGTTCTGGTCATTGTGGCAAGTCTTCATGGGGGTTAGTTGCGGTGATGTTTGTGGTCCGTGTTGGCTCGCAATAGTGCCTGATGCAATTCGCCGACGGTCAAATCCCGAATAATGGGACTGGGTTCATTACGCAGTCGGCGCATTAGACTGCCCATCCTAAGCAGGGTGCGCCCTTCCGGTCGGAAAAGATACTCATTTGGACCCAATCTAAAGGTTTGGCGGATGCCGTGTTCAGGGGAGGCCAGAGGGATATGAAAATGGTCTTCAGCGGCTTGTATCAATGTGATACCGTCGTCACCTGTGATCCCAAGGTGGGCTTCGAGGCGGGTGTCGGGGGTGATAGGTCGGCTGTGGCTGGTGAATGCCTTGACAAAGGTGGCGACCTCCCCAAAAGATGGACCTGACATCGTGGTTTAATCCTTCGTGTCTATCCCTACGTATATCCCAAATATCCATTCAGGTGGAGGAGCTTCAGTTCCGGTCATTTGGATGGGGGCAACGATCACCAGCGCAATGCCATTGCAAGATTGTCTGTAAACACGGGCATTCTATAAGCACGCAACTTTTTTCGGTAACCATCATGGGGTCAGCGCTAGTGTCAGAGTCACCTCAAGCTTTGCTCAAGGGTCGCGACTACACCATTATTTTTGGCAAAACGATTGCCGAGCCGCTGCGCAAACCACCGGGGTTTGAGGAACGCTGGCAGCAGGCTCAGCAAGCAATTTCGCGGCTCGCCAAGCAATGTGAAGCCCTCGATCCGGACGGCATCACACTATATGTAGCGTCTGATCAGGCCGAGCAAACCCTGGCATTTCGAAAATACACCCACGTCACATCTTTTGAGCTGCAGGCCCTGATCGCGGCAAACTATCCGCCCACTAGCCTGTCTCTAAAGCCGGTGTTGCAAGATGCCCTCAATGGCTATTTTGCGCGCAAAGCAGTGGGGCAGACCAAGCCCAATGGTGAGATTATTTTGGTGCTGTTAGATGGGGAGCCGTGCGATCGCGCCGCTATTGCCAAACTAATTATGCAAGCCAGCCATCAACTTGACCGCGACGAAGAACTGGGCATTGGCTTTGTCCAAATCGGCGACGACTTCATCGCCCGAGGCTTCCTCACCGCCCTCGACGATAATCTCCAAGAGTTCGGCGCAAAATTCGACATCGTTGACACCAAAGCGTTAGAAAATATCCAACCCGACTCCCTGCTGGAATTCTTAAAAGACGTTATTCATGATTAGATGATTTGTTTGGTGCATGGATATCCCGCTGTAGGGGCGAAGCATTTCGTTAGTATAGGTTGGTTTCTACTGACATATTTTGGCGAAATGCTTTGCCCCTCCCTGCTCCAGCCCTGCCACACGTTCTGACATTTCCCAATAACCTGTCGTATGCTGGGACTTTGCCAATGATCTGCACTGTGTGTTTTCCATGACTGATCAAACATCGCCTGGTTCGCCCGTAGATTTTCATCCCGACTTATCTAACCCTCAGTCTCTCTGGCAGCTCAAACCCTGGTGGTGTCAACCCTGGTCGATTATCCTGACCGGCATTGCCATCCCCTCCGCCTCCTGGCTGGTGCTCCATCTTCTTTGGATTACAGTGCCCGTCAGTCTGGCGATTGCCCTCTGGTGGTTCCTTTTTCTCTATTGGGTGCCCAGGCAATACGCTCAATACGTCCAGGCAGAAAATGCCAGGCAGAAAAGCTGAAGCGCGACGCCTGACAAATTCCTTAAGCAAAAGAATATTGTGTCCTACCGGTTTCTCGGCTATTCCGTGGATGTAACATCCCTCTTAGAACCAGTTTTAACCTTGACTTGGTAGATCTTTGCGGCATCATCTCCGATAGTTAATAAGGAGAGAGCTCGGAAAAATTTACCATGACATCATTTCCCATTGACCTAAATGCCTACCGGCGGATTAGCTTAGATGCGTCGCAGCCAACCCTGACTGACGAGCAGCGCTCGGCACTCAAGGCCAATATTCAACTGTGCCGCGATGCCATCGTCTTCTTCACTGCAACGGGGGCAGCTAGAGGCGTTGGTGGTCATACCGGTGGCCCTTACGACACCGTCCCGGAAGTGATGATTCTTGATGCTCTATTTAGAGGTGCTGCAGATAAATACGTGCCCATCTTCTTTGACGAAGCCGGTCACCGGGTGGGTACCCAGTATTTGATGGCGACGCTAGCAGGCGACCTCCCGGCTGAGCAGCTGATGCACTACCGCGAAGCCAACTCTACGCTACCCGGTCACCCTGAGTTGGGCCTTACCCCCGGTGTCAAATTTAGCTCCGGTCGCCTTGGTCATATGTGGCCCTATGTGAATGGAGTGGCCCTGGCGAATCCTGGTAAAGCTGTCTTCTGCTTAGGGTCCGACGGTTCTCAGCAAGAGGGTAATGATGCTGAGGCGGCTCGTCTAGCAGTGGCGCAGCACATCAACGTAAAGCTGATCATTGACGACAACGACGTCACCATTGCGGGTAATCCTTCCAAATATTTACCTGGCTTCACCGTTAAGCAAACCCTGGAGGGCCATGGCCTCAAGGTGATAGAGGGCGACGGTGAAGATATCGATAGCCTCTACGCCAACATTTGCGAAGCGATCGACACCCCTGGCCCTGTGGCGGTGATTAACAAGCGCCCCATGTGCCCTGGCATCGAAGGGCTAGAGGGCTCCAACCACGGCCACGACGTGATCTCGGTTGATCTGGCGCTGAAGTATCTTGAGCAACGCGGCCACAGCGCGGCGGTTGATTTCCTCAAGGGCATTGAGAAGCCTAAGCAGGGCTACACCTTCATGGGGTCCTCTGAAAAAGTCGGTTCAAACCGCAACGTCTTTGGCGAAGCTATGGTGGGAGTGTTGGGCTCAATGGACGAAGACACTCGTAAGCAGAGTGTCCTGGTCCTAGACAGCGACCTTGAAGGGTCCTGTGGTCTCAGCCAGATTCGTAAGGCTCACCCCGAGGTGTTTATCCCCGGCGGCATCATGGAGCGCAGCAATCTATCGGCGGCGGCGGGCTTTGGCATGGCCGAGGGCAAGCAGGGGGTGATGGCCACCTTCAGTGCCTTCTTAGAGATGTGCATCTCTGAAATCACGATGGCGCGGCTGAACAAATCGAACCTGCTGTGCCATTTCTCCCATGCCGGTATCGATGATATGGCTGACAACACCTGCCACTTCGGTATCAACAATATGTTTGCTGATAACGGTCTAGATGATGGCTATCCGACCCAACTGTTCTTCCCGGTCGATGCTAATCAAATGAGGGCTTGCGTCAAGTCTGTCTTTGGTTTGTCAGGGTTACGGTTTATCTTCTCGACCCGTTCAAAAGTGCCGATGATTTTAGACGGCAGCGGCAATGAGATGTTTGCGGGTGACTATACCTTTACCCCTGGCAAAGATGAGGTGATTCGTGAAGGCACGGCGGGCTACATTGTCAGCTTTGGCGATGCGGTCTATCGCTCCCTCGATGCCGTTGAGCGTCTCAAGCAAGAGGGCATTGATGTGGGTTTGATCAATAAGTCCACTCTGAATGTGGTCGATGAGGAGATGATGGCGAAAATTGGAGCCTCACCCTTCGTCATCGTGGTAGAAGCCTTCAACCGTCGGACTGGCTTGGGCAGCCGCTTTGGCTCCTGGTTGCTAGAGCGTGGCTTGACGCCCAAATTCGCCTACCTCGGTACCCACGAAGAAGGCTGCGGTGGTCTCTGGGAGCAGTTCCCCCACCAGGGCATTGACCCCAGCGGCATTATGAAGAAAGTCAAGGAGCTGGTGGGTTAGTCCCTTGGGTTAGTCCATAGCTGCTTGAAGTCCTGTCCTTGGCAGGGAGTGCGATTCTCCCTGGGAGCAACGAACTCAGCCCGTCGTCCTGAGTGATGGACGAAAGAAACTGTCCACAAATCGACGACAATCTGATGGTTCAGACTTGGATTAGCTTAAGTTTCTTAGAAGAGGCTCCGCCAACGCAGGGCGGGTTTTGGTCACTGGTGAAACAGACCGAAGCCCCCCCTGTGCGTATTGGGTTTGACTGTATGTGGAGTTTGCGCCAATATGCATTTAGTCAGCTAACGGTGGAGTGCAGCGGCGGCAGACCATCTTGGCTTAACTTTTACTGCTCTATCAGAAGTTTTTGAAAACCCATGACGTAAATTCCTGAGATTTTCCTGGCTCTGCCAAGACTGATATAGTTTTGCTGGAAAGGTGCGATCTCAGCCTCTCGGTGCAGATCTGATTCTGTAAGGGATAGGTTTTCAGGGATGTCAATAGTAATTTGCATAGTTTTGAGTCCGCTGAATTCAATGATTGTTATTTCCCATCTTCGCTGACCCCTTCGAGGAAGGCTATTGCCCCTTTTGCCCAAACATTGTTTTCGGCGAAGTGTTCGCCAACTTTGATGCCTGCTTGTTTGCTTCCGTTCCAAAGTCGTTTGAGGTTAAGAAAATTTTGCCAGCGCTGCTGATCTTGGGCTTCGAGGAGTTTTGCCTCGACTTCAATAATTTGTGGAACGGTGGTTAGATCTGCCAATGTGGGATATTTCTGCTGAAGTTGCTCAATAAAGCGCTTGTAGTCAGTGAGCAAAATCTCAAAGGTATGCTCAGAAGAACTGGTGTGCTGAGTAAATTCTATTGTGCTGCCGTCAGCTGCATAGTTCACACCAATGGTTGCGTGTTGCTGATGGAAGATCGGTGGTTTGTCAGTCATGATGTTCAATCTCTCCAGGGTTTGTATGGTTATCGCGTTTGGATCATTGTCTGGATGGGTATGGCGAACGGCTTGCTGCGCTTCTCGATGGGCTTGAAAGATCTCGTAGTTGTAGAATTTACATTTAGATTGAAACACATTTAAGATCCTTCTAATTCCTTTATTTTCGGTTTCAATCCATGCATCCTTCAAATCCGGCAGGTACTCTGCTAAGTCAATAATTTCAACACTTTTCTTCCATAGCTCCTGCGACTTTTTCCATATCTCCTCAGCATAAGTTCTACCATTAGATGAATCTATCTGACACTGACGTGCCTTATCAACTATTTCAGCAAGTAACTGAGAAAAGCTAGACTTATTTTCATATCGTTTTCTTTCTATATTTGTATCAAATAAAGAAGAAAGAGCATGATTGAACGTGCTTTCGAGGTTTTTTGTTTTTATAATAGCTATTAGCTGTTCTTCTCCAATATGCTTTTCAAGTGTGGTAAACGATTTTCTACGCACATCTAAATTTGAGTCAAAAAGCCCAATATCAATGAGTAATTCGATAGATTTAGATGAGTTGAATTTTCCTAGGTATTGGATAATTCTAAGGTGAAAGCTTGCAAATTGTTGGTCACGTAAAATTGTAGAAAAAGCATCCATTGCGCTCTCTGGTCCAATGTTTGCTAGTGTTGCAATAGCTGATCTCCGAAGCTTATCTACTCCAGGAATATGGCTACGGGAATCATTGACAATCCTAATCAATCTATCTACCGCATTTATCAAATAGGGACATTTTTCTATTGAACCAGCGTAGTATAATCCCCGAACAGCATTCTCTCTAACCCTATAAGATGGGCTATCTAGTGCTTCTATCAACGGGGTCAAGGATTCTTCAGATCGTATATCAGCTAGATTCGTAGCTGCAATAAGGCCCAAGCTATCTATAGTAAGAAGCTCGCGCATTTTTTCGATTGCTTGATCATTCCCTAGCTCCCTCATTTTTATTATTACATATCTAAACGAATCAGATAAACGAGAGGTGTCTAATAAGATTAGATCTATTCTCGAAAAGAATTCCTCAGGATAAAAAAGGGCATCTTTCCATATACCCAGTGAGACTTTAGCCAAAGAGCAAAGAGCAAGATTGTAAATATCTGAATCTGAGTCCTCTAACACAGAGTCAATCCTTGCAAAGAATTGTTCACAACATACAGGGAAATATTTGGCTAGGCGAACTGTTATCTTTGTTAGGGATATAATTCCTAGCTTACGAAGTTCTGGCTTGGAATTCTTTAAAATTGAGTCAATTCTTAAGAAGAAACTATCTAGGTATTTAGGATTTTCTTGACTCAACTCACATGATAATCTTGCAAGCGCTATGACTGCAGTTTTGCAGATATTTAGGTCTTTTTCTGCCAAAAATAAGTCTAATCCTCTATAAAATCTCTCCAGATAATCATGCTCTCTAATTCTCATATCTATCAGTAGATCTGACAATGAGAGTATTGCTCTTGCCCGAACTTCAGAGCTATGATCATCTAACAGTTTGAATAATATTTGAATTGATTTTTTTGATGAGATCTTACTTAGTGATTTAGCATATAAAGCCCTGATTTTTGGGTCGTTATCTTTTTGCAAAAAATGTAGTGCATAAATTGCTGGTTCACCAAAATGATCCATCACGCCAGCTAGTGTCACTCTAGATCTCTTGTTATTATATCTATTCTTTTTGTTGACAATCTCATCCAAAACTATTTTTGACGTTGTAAGGCTTAGTAAATAGATTTCAATTCCGATCTTAGGTGTGCTTTTGGGGTATCTCTTTAAGGCGGGAAGAAAAAGCCTTAAGAAGGGTGTATAAATCAGCACATGGTCTAGAAATACAAAAAGCTCTGCGGCTAGGCCCAGAGCTGTGTATCGTATCCCTGGCAAATAAAGTTAGGGAACGATGGA
>JBCCRZ010000183.1:0-9780 GCA_039200855.1 Cyanobacteria bacterium P01_D01_bin.44
TATGCTAAAGGGGTAGATTGCCCCACGCTGGTGCTGCACGGTCAACATGATAAGTGGACGACCCAGGCTGAAATTGACGCCATCGTGGACAATCTCAGGGGGCAAAAGCAGCTGGTGGTCTTTCCTGAAGCGGGGCACCAGCTCTTGATCACCGTTGATAAAGCCCTGTGGAAAAATACGATCGCTCAATTTTTGAAAGGGCTATAGATCGCTGGAGACGTTAAATTTGGTAGGGTAGGCATTGCCCCATCGTACATTTATCAACCGCACTGTTTTAGACCCGATGAGTAGTCTTCAAGCCATCCGAGGAACCCGCGACATTTTGCCCGAAGAAGCGACGCTATGGCAGCATGTCGAGGCAACGGCGCGGACACTCTTAAATCAGGCGGCCTATCGCGAAATTCGCCCGCCGATGTTTGAGCAAACCGAGCTGTTTGCTCGGGGCATTGGGGAAGCCACCGACGTGGTCGGCAAAGAAATGTATACCTTTGAAGACCGCGGGGGCCGCTCGATCACCTTGCGCCCTGAAATCACGGCGGGGCTGGTGCGGGCCTTCATTGAAAATAAGCTATTTGCCGATGGTGGGGTACGGCGGCTTTGGCACCTGGGGCCTGCCTTTCGCTACGAGCGTCCCCAAAAAGGCCGACAGCGGCAGTTTCATCAGCTGGATGTAGAGATTTTGGGCAGTCGCGACCCACGGGCAGATGTGGAGGTGATTGCGATCGCAACCGACATTCTCCAGGCCCTGGGGCTCAAATCCTTAAACCTTGACCTTAACTCCGTCGGCAATGGCGAAGACCGCCAGGCCTATCGCGATGCCCTGGTCAACTACCTAAGTACCCACAAAGACGACCTCGACGCCGATTCTCAAGATCGCCTCACCCGTAATCCCCTGAGAGTTCTGGACAGCAAAAATGAGCGCACTCAAGAAATTGTCAAAAACGCCCCCAGCCTGCTCGATTACCTGGGCGATGACTCAAAGCGACATTTTGAACAGGTGCAGCAGCAGCTGACAAATTTGGGCATTACTTTTGCCATCAACCCCCGACTTGTACGCGGGCTTGACTACTATACCCACACTGCCTTTGAAATCCAGTCCGCTGACCTGGGGGCACAGGCCACTGTGTGCGGCGGCGGTCGCTATGATGGGCTGGTGAAACAACTGGGGGGGCCTGACACCCCGGCCATTGGGTTCGCCATTGGGCTAGAACGGCTGACGATTTTGCTTCAGCAACTCCAAATAGCTCCCCAGACATCTCCGCTAGATTTCTACGTGGTCTCTCGGGGCGAGAAAGCCGAACCCGCCGCCACAGTTCTGGCCCAAAAGCTTCGTCACGACGGAGCTTCGGTCGAGATTGATCTGAGTGGCAGTGCCTTTGGCAAACAGTTTAAACGCGCCGATCGCAGCGGTGCAGTGGCTTGCCTGATCTTGGGCGATGCTGAAGCCGAGAACAGCACCGTGCAGCTAAAATGGCTGGGCTCAGGGGACCAATCGGAGCTGACCCAGGCCGATTTACTTGGCAGCTTACCTGCCCTGAGAGAAAAAATCGCCCAAATTCGCACCGATGCCGCAGGTTGAAATCATCACCACCTATTTAGAGATGCGATCTTCGGATGGGCTTATGCCGTCATCCGATAGCGGCTTAAACATTTTGGAGGCAACCGTGCCCTGTCCAGAGCTAAATCGGTTCCTATATTCAGCAGTAGGCGGACACTACTACTGGCTGGGTCGGCTGACATGGTCTTATCAGCAGTGGCTCGACTATCTCAATCAAGACAATGTGCGAACCTGGGTAGGCTCTGTGGGGGGTAACCCTGTCGGATATTTTGAACTCTCGCGAGAGAATCATGACGTAGAGATTATCTACTTTGGGCTCTTGTCCCAGTTTCATGGGCAAGGGCACGGCGGCTATTTGCTTAGCGAGGCCATTCGCAACGCCTGGGCCTGGCAGGCGACTCGGGTCTGGGTCCATACTAACAACCTGGATGGCCCCTATGCACTGCGCAACTATCAATCCCGTGGTTTCACAATTTATGACGAGACGAGAGAATTTCACGACTTGCCGGAGACCTCAGTCGGCCCCTGGCCAGGGTGGCAGTCAACGTAACAAACTGTCCACTTTTTAGCTCGGTTCTTGGCTCCGGTGCTAGGGTGAGAATATTATCAGTTTCCTCCACAATGGCCACCCCACCGACTACCCCGCCGCCACCCAACTCTCGTGGCGAGCTGGTGCAATTTATTGAAGCCGCCCGCAACAAGGGGGCTTCGGATGAGTTTATCAGTAAGCTATTACGTAGCTTTGGCTGGCCGCAGCGAGAGATCGAGCGAGCCTTTTATCAAGTGTATGAACGGCTGGTTGGCTATCCGATGCCCTCACCGGGGGGTGGCGCTGGTGAGGCAGCAAGGGATGCGTTTATGTATCTCCTATCATTCTTGACGCTGGCACTATGGACCCAAGCGCTGGGAGAGATGGCCTTTATTTTTATTGACCAGTTTATCCCCGATACGCTCAATCGCAGCTATGGTAATCCATCTTGGCAGGTCGCCTTTTGTTTAGCTCGACTGATTGTCGCCTATCCTATTTATCTATTGGTCATGCGGCAAATACTCAAAGAGCTGGCCCGCTATCGCCATAAAAATTTCTCTGGGGTGCGCCAGTGGCTGACCAATCTCACGCTATTAATTACCGCACTGATTGGCATTGGCACCCTGATTGCGTTTCTGGCCTCTTTCCTGCAGGGTGAGCTGACTTTGCGATTTGTCTTAAAGGTGGCTGTTATCCTCATCATCGACGGTGGCGTGCTCTGGTATTACGCTGCCTGGCTTAAGCGTCGCCCCCGACCCATGAGAGCTCCATCATGAAATCACTCTCTTTTGAAAGATCCTTTGCAACGATAGCCACTCTGGCCGTCTTGTCAGGAATTGTGGCAGGCTTTTGGGTGTTAGGTAGCCCCGGACGTCAGCGTTTGATTGCCTCTGACCAGCGACGAGCAAACGATTTGCAAGAGACGGCGCGAACGCTTTATTGGCAAGCCCAGGACAAAGGTGAAGACTATAGATTGCCGGACACCCTGAGCACTCGCGAACTCGGGAAAGATCCGATCACGCAACAGCCCTATGAGTATAATCGGCTGAGTGACAGTACCTATGAACTCTGTGCCGTATTTGAAACCGATAGCAGTACCTATCCATTGCGCAATCGACCTTCAGAAGAAGCTGAGAAATGGAATCATCCTGAGGGGCAGCACTGCTTTGAGTTTGACATCTCAGAACAACCTCCCTCCTTTTATTAGCCCCCCACGCAACGGCTAACTAGGCAGCTTGTTTTCTGCAACTCTCACTACGGACTTTGTTGAGTTGCGCCTTATATCCTGCATGGATATTGAGCCCCTGGAGAATCGGACGAGATTGCGAATTAGCAAAGTGTAAAACGCTAAGCGTCCCCAATTGCAGAGTCAAAGACCGATGCTCGACACCCATGATTTGCTCCAGCAGGTCCTGGATTTTCTCAGGGGTCGCAATCACAAGCCCTGTCGTCAGGCCCTCGCTATGCTGGGCACGCAGGTTGAGGGTATATTGCCAGGCCTGAAGAAAATCTTCTCGCTGAACCTGAAGCTGTACTGTTTCTAGATGCCCCCCTAACAAACTCATCATTTGTAGATCACTCAGCAAATCGTAGGTCCTCAAGCTAAAGTCAAGGTGGGTTGAGCTTAACAAGGATGCAACTTGAGCGCACGAGGTTTCTGAGGTCATGGGGAGAAACAGCAGCCTGAGTCCTTGCTTGCCTGCTTTAAGCTTTGGCAGCGATTCGCCAATGGCAGCAACATCGTTGAGTTGGCAGAGTCGAGCAGACTGAAGCGGCTGGGAGATCTCTAAAACACTGATACCGCAGTTAGATTGCTGCAAGCAGTGATGATATTGGGCCGTCAGGCCAAGGGCCGTGCCAATCAGGGCGTGAATAGTACCACCATGGCTGACCACAAGCAAAGTTTGATGAGGGTGGCGAGAGAGCATGCTTTGCCAAAAGCGCCTGGCCCGTTCATAGAGATCGCACACGGGATAAAACGAGCCCATCTGAAACTCATGGGGGTGCTCAATCCAACAGCGGTAGGCGTCTGCTTGTTGAGTGCGCACCGTTTGGTAGGGCAACCCTTCCCAATCGGGTAAATCAATTTCGCGGAGATCGTCTCTCAGCTCGAGGGTAAACGCCTCAGCTTGCAGCTCGTCGAGCAGGACATCCACGGTCTGCCGGACCCGCTTGAGGGGGCTAGCGTAGACCGCCTGGATCTTTTCATGTCGGAGGGCTTGCCCCACCAGTTGGGCGGTGTATCGTCCATGGGCGCTGAGTACGGCCTCATCTGAGCTGCCCTGGTAGCGCCCTTGCTCATTGTAGGTGCTGCGACCGTGGCGCACAAAAATCACGCGAGTGGGTGGAAAGAGAGGTTTCATAACGACTCCATAAATGGTGTGATAGCCGGAAAGGAGGGGTTAAATCATCAAGGGTGCCTCGGAAAAGGGAAGATTTGGGGAAGGGAAGAATGGGAGGTAGTGGGTGATGGGTAGTGGGTAGTGGGTGATGGGTAGTGGGTGATGGGTAAAAGGTGCTAGCGTCAGCCCTAGCGTTCGCGAAGCTATGCCGAAGGCTTTAGCCATGCCTTTTAGGCTATTGCCCTGTTATAAGGGGAAGGGCGAAAGGGGCCGTGGCGTGGAGGTGTTCTATTACGACACCGTAGCCTGAACTGGATGCTCCACTCCTGGGTGGCGTTGAACATAGCGATCGTAGAGAAAGTGGTTTAGGCGACGTTCGACGCTAACAAGAAATTTCTCTAGCGGCGGGCTGCCTTTGCCAAAGGTGAGCCGGTTTACGAGGGGTTTGATCAGCAGTTCGTGGCGACGACTGCCGAGACCTGCGTAGCGCCGCTTAAAATATTTGTCTTCGGTTAGATTCCACTTGTCGCGCAGGTGGTGCAGGCTGGCGAGATCCCAGGCGTCGCTCCAGCGCAGCATAAAGTAGGGCAGGTCGTACCCCTTAAAATCAGGTAGCTGGAGTTTGCCAAACCAGGCCATGAGACCGGCTTTATTGGAGTCGATACCCAGGGTATCGGTGGTGACGACGGCTGTGCGCTCGCTGTAGACGGTACCGCCAACTTCGGTGACCATAAAGCAAAAGTCGATGTGTTCTCGGGTGGCCATCATGCCTTCATCAAGCAGGCCGGTTTTCTCAAAGATGGCGGTGCGGGCCAACATGCAGTGAAACTCGACGTAGTCACACTGGGTGCGTTTGATTTGCTCGGGGACCGATGCGATCGCAGTCCCGGTCAGATAAGCTGATTGCTTAATCAGGCGTCGGGTTTGCCCGCGTTTAACATCGGTTTTGATGTATGAGCGGCCCCCGGCATTATGGATGACCTGATGAAACGGCTGACCAATGCAGGTGAGGGGGCCCACCACGGCGGCATTGGTTTCCTCAGCGCACTGTACTAGCTTAGTCAGCCAGCCCTTTTTGACGATGACGTCATTTTCAATGAACACCACGTACTGGCTATCGGTTTCGCTGAGCACATGACGAAGCCCCACGTTTCGAGCCTGGTTGGGGGAAATATAGCGGTCGGTGCGAATCACCTTAAAGGATTTTTCTTGAGCTTTTTCGGTGATGTAGCGCTGAATGGGTTTCGGAGAACAGACATCCACAAAAACCAAATCGAAGGGATAGTCGGTGTCTTGATAAATGCTCTCCAGGCACTCCTGGGTATAGCTAAAGCGCTCTCGTGGACCCACGACCAGGGTTACTTTGGCCTGATTTACGATGGACGGTTCTGCGAGTGTCATCGCTTTATCTCTCCAATGATTACAACTATCGTCTGCAGCGACTCTAAAGTCGCCATGAAGTTTACATGAGAAAACTTTCATCTTTGGGCAAAGACCCAGGGGTTGAAACTTTAAAAGTCGATGCTGCCCTCGATACTGCCAAAGGGCTGAAACGGCTCTGCTGGATCAAAGGGAGCTTCGACACCCAGGCTAAATTCAAGGGTGAGGTCATCTACTTCGACCTCATAGGTCACTTCAGGCTGGATCAGCCACGTACCGTCGTCTTGTCCAATCGGAATTTCTATCTCTATTTCGTCGTCCTCGCCTAATGAGAAGGCAGGGCCAATTTGCCATTCGCTGAGTTCTCGATTATCAAGGTCGTATTCAAACTCTCCTCGAATTCGACGGTCTGCAGTGGCTGGCAAGGATAAACTGAGTAAAACAGCGGCGGTTATCACCTGCCGAATGAGACAGATTATCAAAAGTCGCTGGTTCACAAATAAAACATGGGTTAGACAGCATGGATGGCTTCTTCTAAAGGAACAAAAAAATCGGGCTAATTGGCTTTGGCCTGCCTAGGGTTTAACGGCGGGAATCCCAGGCAGACTAGATTTTCCAGGTCTACACAGATATCTCAGTGGGTTGCTTCTGTTTAGTGTGTTGAATCAGCTGTGTTCTCTTTTCAGGGGAGAGCAGGGCGTCACCTGCCTGTGCATTCATGGCTGCCTGCGCAGGGGATTTTGCGCCTGCGATCGCAACTGGCTGTACTGGATGGGAAATCACAAAGCGTAGGGCTGCTGTGACCATCTCGTTACCGGGGGTTACAGCCGTTTTGAGGTTTTCGACTTTAGCCAGTTTGCGGGCTAGTTTTTCTTTAGATCGCTCGCTGTAGTACCATTCGGAGCGGACTGTGTCAGTAAAGACGGCCTCTGCTGAGTATTTGCCTGACAGCAGCCCTTTGTGGAGTGGGCCTCTGGCCAAGACAGCGATGCCATGTTCCTGGCAGTAGGGGAGAAACTCGTCGTCAGCTCCCCGGTTTAGCAGAGAATAGTCGGTTTCAACGACGCGACAGGTGCCGTTCATATTAAACAGCTTGAGGACATCGAGTTTGTCGGTGGAGATGCCATAGGTGCGAATGTGGCCTTGTGCTTTGAGGGTTTCAAAGCCTTCTAGATAGGTCTCTGCCTGTTTGGGGTCGGAGAGTTTGCCTTCATGGCACAGCATAATATCGACATAGTCGGTTCGCAATCGGTAGAGACAGGCGTGCATGCAGAGTCGCACCATATCGACGGTGGTGATGGGCACCATTTGTCCGGTGCGTCGGCCCCAGCGTCCGATCTTAGTGACGATGTGGGCCTTGTCGCGGAGGCCAACCAGGGCTTTGCCGAGGCGTTCTTCTGAGAGTCCGGCAGGGATGCCATAGGATTCGGCGGTGTCGATCAGGTTGATGCCGTTGTCGATGGCACTGCGGACGGTGGCGATGGCGGTGGTTTCGTCAATATGGCCCCACTGGTTGCCAATGTTCCAGGTGCCGAGGCCAATGGTGGAGAGTTGAAGGTCGGTTTTTCCAAAGTTGCGGTAAAGCATGATGTTGGTTTCTCCTATGAGATGAAATATCAAGATCGGATTTAAAGCCCCCATTATTGGGGGTTTGGGGGCCTGACGAGTAGGTCAGACATGATTTAGTTCTTTGAGGTATTGGTGATGTTTGAAAGGGGTTGCGCGGGACTTTCCCTCCCGCCCCCTCCCTTCTGCCTCTGGCATGAGCGGCTGCCTGGGGTCCCATGCTCCCCCAGACCCCCCGAAAGGTGTTCTGGCTTCGTTTAAACAAGGGGTGTCTGGTGGGTTAGTCGATAGGTAACCGATCGTGTTTAGCGCGAGTCTCCTGCCAGTCCTCCCGCAGAAAGTCCAGATTCAGAAGATCCCTTGAGCCCTTCAAATTCTAGAGAAAGAAGCGATATCCTGCTTTTTTCATTTTTCTGGCCCTTGCTTGAGTGAGTAACGTTTGTGCCCCTTCCAAAGCCAGAAAAATGGAACCACCCCACCAGCATCCCCTCACTTTTAACTCAACAGGATACCCCCTTACGCGGGGTTGTAGGGCGGCGTTTCGCCCTGCCCAGGGGGAAACGCCATTTTGCTTCATAGGGATATCGTTTCTCTTTCCAAAGGGAACTTGGAGGGACCCCCACGCAGCATCTCGAACATCTATGTCAGTCACTAGCACTAAACACATACTTTCCCTTAAGGAGAAGAGTTTAGGCTGAGGGCATAGAGCCTGTAGAGACGGGCGCAGGCATCTCGATCTCAGCGGGAATGTAGGTCATGTTTTGGGGCCCGTCTGGGTAGAGGGTATCTCGGCTTTTTGAGAGGGTGATAATATCGAGGTTTCCGTCGGTTAGGTGCTGGTGTCGTGCAGAAAAGTTTCGATTGAGGATTTTTTCTAGTTTGAACAGTTGTTTTTCAAGCCACTTAGTGGCGGGTTTACCCAGGAACGAAAACCGGGCGGCGATAGGTTTGATGATTTCTTTGCGGCGTCGCTGGCCCAGCTTCTTATAGCGTTTTTGAAAATAGCTACTTTCTGCCAGATTCCACTTTTCTTGGAAATGGAGCAGACTGTTGAGTTCCCAGTCATCGCTCCAGCGGAGCATGAAGTAGGGCAAATCGGCCCACTGCAAGCGGGGAGCGGGGGGATGGGTGAGGAAGGTCACGACGGAGTTGGGTTCGAAGTAGATGATGCCGCCAGCCCGGGTTACGGTCATACAGAAATCTAGATATTCTTTGGTGCAGGAAAAGCCTTCGTCCAGCAGGTCAATGCGCTCAAAGATGCGGGTCTGTACTAACATGGCGTGGAACTCAACAAAGCCGGTGGTCTGCCGTTTGAGCTGGCTGCGAATCTCGGCAATGGGGCGATTTTGGAAATAGGTTTTTTCTTGAATCGTCCACTGTCCGGGTTCTGTTAGGGTGCCCTTGGGGCCTAGCTCACCTCGGGCAAACTGGGCGTATTCGTCTGGAGCCATGTAGTCGCCACCCACGCAGTGGACGATGGTGTGCAGGGGTTTGTATTGGCAGACGAGGGAGCCAACGACGGTTGCGCCAGTGGTTTGACTACAATCGACCAGGGCTCTCAGCCAGCCTGGGGCAAACATGATGTCGTTGTCGACAAAGACGACGTAGGGGGTTGTTACTCGCTGTAGGCCCACGTTTCTGGCTTGGTTGGGGGAGAGATAGTGTTGCGATCGCACCAGCTCAAATCCCTTATCTAGGGCCTGGTTTACTAAATAGTCTTGGACCCTGGCAGGGGCGTTGTTGTCTACATAAATGAGTTTGAAGGGATATTGGGTGTTGTCATACAGACTCTCCAGAGAGTCCTGGGTAAATTGGAAGCGTTCTCGGGGAACGACGACGATGGTTACTTGGGGGGGGATCATGGTGATTCTCCTGATTTAGGGTAAATCTCGATCTAGCCATTCAATTGAGCGTCCTGTTCGACTGCTAAACAGCCATTTATTTTCGATCTCGATTTGTTTGGCTTGCTGGGACAGCACATAGGTCACACGCCCCTGCTGGGTTTGTCGAACGCCGAGGCCTTGCCCCTCAAAATTGAGGCCAAAGCCTCGAAATGAGCCAGGTCGACCATCTCTGGCAAAACAAAATCGATCTTGGAAGGTTTCCCCCTCAACTTGGCCCTGTATCTGAAACAGCAACATGTGGTCAGTCGGGGCGTTTAATAAATTAAGGGAGTGAATTTCAAGGTGGTCTTGGGATACACTGCGCGGTGCAACGACGGAACAAAAGAACAAGGACTTGGCACTGTGCTGGGTCAGGGTCACGACTGGTGCAGGATGCTTGATGCCATATTTTTTGGAAGCCCAGCCCGACTCAATATAAGCGACCATGCTAGGGCTCT
The DNA here is from genome assembly GCA_039200855.1 of Cyanobacteria bacterium P01_D01_bin.44. Lineage (GTDB taxonomy): Bacteria > Cyanobacteriota > Cyanobacteriia > Phormidesmidales > Phormidesmidaceae > SIO4C1. The sequence continues at coordinate 9,717 of JBCCRZ010000183.1, forward strand.
TGTAGGTCAAGAGGGTTAGGTTGGGTGCAATCGCACTCACTTGTCGTCTCTGGGTGAACAAAGA
>JBCCRZ010000184.1:0-9761 GCA_039200855.1 Cyanobacteria bacterium P01_D01_bin.44
AAATAAATGCGGCGTCCCAACAGGAGGTTTATCCCCGGATTTGCTCCATTGTCTAGCGATAGGCGACTGTTTAAGAAGGTCAATTCGCGCCCTGGGGTTTGCTCCAGCGGGATAAAGCCGTCGAAAAACGTGAAACCATCATAACCTGCCCCAGATGCACTATGCCCAAGAGACCATCGAGGTAAAACAACTAGATCAGCGGCGGTTCCCTCGTTGGCCTCGGCAGGCTGAAGCGCGCTGCTGAGCGCTGCGATCGCAAAAAGCAGACAGCTTTGTTGCAAGTTCTCCAAAATATTCTTAATCACTGTGGTTATGTGTCCAGAACTTACGTCAGAAAGTGAGATGCACCCCCTACTAAAGACGACGTCACCAGGTAAATGTAGCCATTGCGTTTGTTGAGGATATACAGTTCGCCCTCTGGACCTTGCCCAAAGCGCAGATCAGCCCGTTCACTGGCATCATAAGTAACTTCATCATCGATAACATCCTTCATGGAGGCTCTTAACAAAGCTGGGGTAGACGCATCGTTGTCATGGTCGAATAAGATCATCGCTTCTCGAATTTGGGCCTGACTCAGATCCGAAGGGGCGTCTCGATCCAGATCATCCAAATCAAGCTGTGTGACTGCAGCCAACATGTCATCAAAGTCGGCGTAAAAAATCCGCCCCGACTCCGCAAAATCTGCAAAAATGTATTGCCCATCCAGGGCTGAGCCATTCAAAATCACATATCCCCCCGCCACGGCCTGTCCCACAAAGCCCTGCCCCGGCTGACCATTGTGCCCCCACTGCACCGCCGGATAATGGTATCCATAGTTGACGTCATCTGCTGGCAGCGGGGCGACCCCTTGAATAATCCCTCCCCCTGCCGGTAAATGCACAAAGGTGCCTTCTCGATCTGGCCAGCCATAGTTGCCCCCCGGCACAATCAGATTAATCTCCTCCACGTTGTCGCGCCCCACCTCACCTACGACAAGATGAGAAGAACCCTGAGCATCCTGGCCAAATGACAAGGTGTGTGGATTGCGGTGCCCAAGCGAAAATACCTCATCAATCATGGTCGGCTCGCCCACAAACGGATTCGTCATTGGGACCGTATAGGACTGCTCCCCTTGCTGAAGCGGGTCAATCCGCAAAATTTTGCCGAGCCCATCAGAGCGCATCCCCCCCCCTGCGGTTGCTGACTGAACACTGCCATCACCGTGGGCCACATATAGCAGTCCGTAGTCTTCATCCCCAGGCTCGGCAAATGGGTTAAAGGCAATTTGCTTAATCGGATGATCAAAAATAGGGATACCAATCCGAAAAACCTCCCGGTAGCTGTCAATGTCGACCTTAGACTGCTGATGGTCATAGGCCCACTCAACCAACACACTATCGGCATGAATCGGATTGCTGCTATCGCTGAGGTAAATATGCTGCTCAGGGTGGGTAGGCCGATCTTCCATAATTGACGTGTAAAATTTGCCATTTGTGGCAAACTCTGGATGAAAGGCTATCCCTCTGAGCCCGCCATGCCAGGCCGTGCTGTTACTCAGACTGCGGCCCGTATTCAGCTGAGTCGCAGATTTTAGATTGAGAAAAGGCTGGGTGGTTTTACGCCCGTGTCCATTATCAATAATTTCATAGATTTGACCGTCTCTTTCTTCGCTCACAAACAGGCGATCGCCCGCATAGGCAAAACTGTTTAAGCGGGGTCTACCGTTAGACGCATCTGGAATCTGAACAAACTTTTTAACCTCAATCGAGCGATCTGACGTCAGGATAGGGACGCCGATTGGCCCATTGTCAGCCGCTTTTGACAGCCAGAGGTAATCTAGAGCAACCCCACCCGCATTATTCTCATCCTGTTGGTAGGCGATTTTGTTGATACCCGCTTGTAAGGAGACAAGTTCTGTCTTACTTTGCCAGCCCCCCCGAGGGGCAGGTAGATGCTCAAAAAAGAGGGTCTTTAAAGAGGCACGAAGATTGATTAAGAACAGGTCAAATCTATCCGTTGGTAGGACGTTCAAAATCCCTTCACGAGTATACGTCTGCTTAAATAGCAGATTTATATTTTCTAAAAGGAGATCAAGGTCGCTTGCTTGAGACGGTTCTACCAAAGCGAATGGGACTGGTTCAATATCATTCACAAAGAGATTCAGGGCAGGAACGGGTTGACTCAGCCGCTGGGCAGGTGCCGCTGGAGGACCGTTTAAGTAGCGCAAGGTGACATAGTAGTCTCCAGCTTCAGCAACCTCTACATTAAAAGTAGTCGCGGCCCCCGGTTTTGTATAGCCTTCTACAAAGCCGTCCCCGCTATATTCATCAGCGTCTGTACTAATGTAGATGCCGCCTCTAAGTAGCGCGTCTTCCGCTTCCCAACGCTGATAGTTACTATTCCTGCCTGGGGAGTTAGCCTCAGTTATCGCCTGAGAGACAGCCTGGGCTTCCATTCGATTCATCACGCCAAGACCCTGCTCTGCAAAATTGGGGGCAAACAGGTCCGCAGCTGTCTCAAAGGAAGTCTCGAAGAACGTTTTCTGTGGAGCGGTCTGATCGAGGAGCTCAATTCTTTCTACTGGATCCAGGGGGGAAATCGCTTGAGGTTTTTCAAGCCTCTGGATAAGCGGATCGAGGATTTGTTGTAGGCTAGCCATATTGGGGAATATCTGAGACTGTAGAGACAGGGGATCGTATTCAGCATTCATCGGCAATGTCTCTCAACGGTAGACGTGCTCCGATGGGCGACCCACCGTTATTAATAAATAGACGCTGGGGACAAAAAAGAGGGCGAGTAGGGTCGCGCCACCAATCCCTCCTATCATTGCGATCGCGAGCGGTGGCCAAAACCCACCCCCGCTGAGTAATAAAGGCATTAAGCCGACAATCGTAGTCAGGGTTGTCGTGAGGACATGCCGGGTCGCCCGAGTAACCACCTGACGAATTGCCAGCCGATCGCCCCGACGCGCCATGGGGTCAGCTCGTAAAGCTGCTAAGACAACAATTGAGTCATTGATAGCGACCCCCACCAAACCAGCGATCCCCAGAATCGCCATAAACCCTAGCGGATAGCCAAAAATCCCTAACGGGACAAAGCCCAGACCAATGGAGCAAATTGCTACTCCGATAATGATGCCTGCCAGTTTGAAAGATTGAAAGGTCAGCACCAGCGACGCAATCATTAATACCAAGAAAATTGGAATCTTTGAAAACAAGCCTGTCAATGCTTGGCTGCGTTCTTCGGACTCTCCGCCAAACTCTAAGACGTGGCCAGGCGGTAGCTGGAAGTCACTTGCCTTGAGCGCCTGCTTAAGATGCTTGAGCACCGTAGACGGCAACACTCCCGGAGCCACAAATGCCTCTACAGTATTTACTCGCTGACCATTACGCCGAGGAATCACAGCCAGCTCAGGCACCAGATCAACCGTACTGAGGGCCGAGAACGGAATTGCAGAGATATTTTCCCCAGACGGTGTCCCTTCTGGCAGCAGTCGCAATGAGGTAATTTGGTCCAAATCTCCCCGCTGAGCATTGGATAGGCGAACCCGTACCGGCAATTCCTCAGTTCCCTCTAGAATCGAGCCGCCTACAGAACCTTCAACGGCGGTGTCTAGCTGCTGAGCAATCAGGGCATTATTGAGTCCGGCCAGACGGGCTTGTTCTTCATCTAATCGGAGACCCAGCTTGGGCAAAACGTTAGCCAGGGTGGCCCGCGTATTGACTACATTTGGCAGCTGAGTCAGCGTCGCTCTCAGCTGATTGCCCATAACTCTCAGCACATCTAAACTAGGCCCATACAGACGGATCTGTATGGGGGCACCCACCACTGGGCCCTGCTCGAGGGGTCTAGCCAGAACTTGGGCCGCCGGAAATGCCTGGGACAGCTCATGCTGTAATCTTTGAAACAGATCAGGGCTGTTTTCAATCCGGCTGAGCTGCACAATCGCCTGGGCATAGTTAGCCGAATTCTCGCGAACCTTCGGAGCATTGTAATAAAAAGCAGGCGCATTCTCCCCAAGGAACCAATCAACCCGCTTGACTTCAGGATATTGAATGAGCAGTTCACGCGCCCGCTTTACAAGCATACGATTTTGTTCTAAAGATGCTTGGGGCTGCAGTTCAAGCTCAATGTGAAACTGATCGCGCTCTGCCGAAGGAAAAAGCTGCTGATCTAAGTTGGTCGCCATCAAAAACCCAGAAAGGGGAATCGTCAACAGCAACAGAATGACCCCCGTGGGTCTTGAAAAGCTATTAGCCAGCACAGACTGATAGAGTTGAGCTAAACGGGCATGGTAAAACCCTGTATGCCAGAGATGTCTAAACCAGGATCGTTTTTGTGAAGCGGGGTCATTGGCGGTGTAAAACCGGCCATACAAAGCAGGGATCACCGTCAACGATAAAAACAATGAACTGATTAGTGCCAAAATAATGCTGATGCCAACGGTGCGAATAAACTCACCGACCGTTCCCGTCATTAGCGCGTTGGGCATAAACGTGAAGATCGTGGTTAACGTTGAAGCCAGCAGCGGAATGGCTAGAAAACGAACACTTTTCTGAATTGCTGAGGTGGGTTTGACACCCTGGGCCAAATAATGATGCAACTCATCCACTGCAACAATGGCATTATCGATGAGTAACCCCAGAGCCATCACCAGACCAGTCACTGACATTTGGTGCAGCGGGATCCCCAGAATATTCATAGCGCCAAACACCATCAAAACCGAAAGAGGAAGCGATAGACCAACAATTAGCGCAGATTTCCAACCCATCATAAATAAAGTACTGCCAACAACCAGCAAGGCACCTAGCAGTAAATTAGTAAAGAGACCGTTGATTCTGGCCTCAACGTATTGGTTTTGATCAAACACAACTTGTAAGCCAATCCCCGTGGGTAGCTGTGACTGAAAGTCTTGGAGCGTTTGGTGCGCAGCTGTAGCCCAGCGTCCTAGATGTTGACTAGGATCAACTAGGGCAGCCAAGGCAACAGCAGGGCGGCCATTAATAATGGCCAGATCAGATGGCGGTTCGATGATGCCCTTTTTTACCTGGGCAATGTCGCCAATGCGGGCTACCTGCCCCGACCTACCCGATCTGACTGGAATCTGCCGGATCCGATCAAGGGAGTTTAACTCCGTCTCAGGCTCAATCAGCAGCTCATTGCTGGGATTACGAAGTCTGCCTGCGGCTATTTTGGCATCACTCGACTGAATCTGCTGGGCCACCTCCTGGGGAGTTAACCCCAGTGCCGAAAGCTCTGTTGGACGGACTTCTACTAAAATTTCTTCATCCGGATCGCCCACCAGTTCTACTTTCTCAGTGCCCTGGATCAGTCGTAACTGCGCCGCTAGCTCCTCAGTTTTACGACGTAAAATTGCATAGCTGGTTGGGGTCTCAAGATCCCAAGTTAAGGCCACAATTAATGAAGAGGCTTTGCCCTCTAACTCACGGTACTCAGGTTCTGAGGTTTCGTCAGGCAGTTGGGGAGATAGATCCAAAAGCTGACTGCGCACCTGCGCCCAAACTGTATTCACATCTTCAATACTGTCTTTGAGATCGACAATCACGGTTGAAATTCCCGTTCTAGAAGTAGAGTTGATAGTGTCAATGGCTTCGATCTCAAAGAGTTCTTGCTCAACTTTCTTCGTTACCAGCGTTTCGACCCGGTCAGCGCTGGCACCTGGAAATAATGTCACGATAGCTGCTGATCGCTGAGTCAGGACAGGATCTTCTAATCGGGGCATTGTGAAGTAAGCCGATAAGCCGCACACCACGATTAAGCAGAGCGTTAGTATGAGCAAATGCACATTTCGATAGAAAAGATTCCACATAACTAGAATTACCGAGCTTAATTACCGAGAGGGTGATACCCACTGTCCGGGAACAAGACGATGGTTGCCGTTGATAATGACCTGATCACCTGGTTGCAACGTGCCCCGCACAAAAACACGGTCGCTCTCGGTGTACAAAATTTCTAAATCCCGACGCTCAACTTGAAACGCAGGGCCTTCATCGGAGTTACCAGACCCTGAGTCAGAAATTTCTCCCAGCGCATAGCAGGACCACAAACCACTGTCACCCCCGATCAAGGCTGTGGTGGGTAACCAATAGCCCTCGGCAGCAACCCTTTCTGACAATAATAGATTTGCGACTTGGCCCGGCACAAGGTTCTTTGAGGCCGTTTTGTCTAAAGAAAGCACAACCGTCAGGGTGCGAGTCGCGGAATCAAGTTCTGGCAAAATTGAGAGAACCTTTGCCTGAAAGGCCCTCTCCCCCACTTGTAGATTTTGAAGACTGCCCAGACGAACGCTGGGGGCGGCGGTAGCTGGGATACCAATATGGGCTTCGAGCCTATCATCTTCGACTAAGGTTAAAACCGGTTGCCCAGCAGAGATGGTACTACCCTGGTCCAGCAATCTAGCCGATACTTTGCCAGCAAATGGCGCAAACAATGTGCTTTTGTCTAGATCAATATCGAGGTTGGCAAGGTTAGCATCGAACTGCTGAATCAAAGCATTTTGTGCCTCAATCTGTTCACTGCGAGTCCCCGCTTCCAACTCAGCTCTCTGACTTTTTGCTTCATCGAGACGGGCTTGCAAAGTACTGACTTCAGCATTAGCTTCGTCTAACTGCTCGAGGGAGATGGCCCCCTCTTGATATAAGACAGCTCGTCGAGAGCTAATTTTTTGAGCGAGTTCAAGCTCTTCGCTAAGGGTTCTGACCGTTGCCGCTGCCGCTGCGATCGTTTCAACCCGAGGTCCCGCAAGCATCTCTTCCAGTTGAGCCACTGCCTGAGCTCGCTTAGCCAGTAGCTCTTGCCGAGAGGCTTGCAGATTTCTCACATCTAAAGAAGCCAGGGGGTTGCCCGCCTGCACCCAATCCCCCGCCTCAACGGTAATTTTTGTCACTGTGCCAGGGCGCTCAAAACTGAGTTCACTCTTGTTAAGAGCCATCAGCTCACCGGTATAATTGCGCGACTCTTCATAAGAGGACACAGGCTCAACGCTGAGGGTTTCAACGGGCTGGATACTGACCTCAGCTAATGCTTCTGTCTGGGGAGGACGACCCAAATAGGCTGTCAAAGCAACGGCACAACCTGATAACAGCAACAGAATGCTGCCCCAGAACAATTGCCTTTTTCGAAAGGACGGGTGCGGAAAACCCTTACGGATAGCGCCATCATCTGCAACTAGAACAACTTCGCTTGATTCAACAGCAGGTTCAGACATGAAACCCGTGTTATCTAATGCAGAGCTGTCTGATCCAGGGCTGTCTGATCCAGAGCTGTCTGATCCAGAAGCACCTGATCTTTGGTCAAAGATAGGGTCAAGCTTTGCTGCAGCCGATCCATCCGCTAAGGATTGGGCCGTGTCGGCCTCATTTGAGTCGTCACAGTCTGAGAACTTGATTTTCTCCATTTGAGCCAATCACACTATGCTCTCTCCCTTTTAAGGAGAGAATGGTCATCTCTTAAATTGCAGTTTATTGAAAGAGCCGAGATAGCAATAACTGCCACAGATGCGCAAAAGCAACTTGCTAGCCTAACGTTGCATAAACCTTATAGGCAAGGTAATGCAGCGGTTCGCACGCTATCTATATGCGCTTGCGTCTATTTGCGTCATCGCCTGAATGCAAAGACTTGAGCTAAAGACTTAGATTGGAAAGAGAACTTTTGGCTTGAGTACTATATCAAACGAAGCTCTCCAAATCATTCAAGTCATTTAGGCACATTTCATCAAAACTTTAAACTTATTTTTTCAACGCCCGAGCAGGAAGCTAAAGATTCTGTGTTTGCATTGTGAGTAAAGAGATCTGCAATCTTCAAGGAGAGGCCCACTAAGCTACATCTGCAAGTTAAGCGTCCCTTAAAATGCGCTTTTTTATGAAGTTCGCATGAAGGCTACTTGACTTTATGATAATCATTCAACAATATTTGATGTATCACCATGCAGACGTCGACCTCTGATGAAGTTAGTAAGCGAATGCTTTGCTAGTTAGCTCAAGGTCAAGAGAGTTCTCAAAGGCATAGAATAGGTAGGTTTTTTGTTCTATGTTCTAAAGCGCACCTTACCACGCCTTGCTTACAGCCGGATTTTACAACTAAAGTTTGTTCGAATAGGGTTCTGATAATTTTTTGTTGCCCAGCCACTTTGGCGTGACTCTCCTTTCGGGATCATGCTTTTGAGTCTGGTGTTTTGACATGATTAGCCCACCACTTTACATAGGGGAGGCTTTTGGCTTTTCTAAGGTTATTTTACGGATAGAGTGTTTTCAAAGTTACGTTTAAAGACTGTTTTGAGAGGCCAGGTTTAAAACTTTGAACTTGACAGGTTCACTTTTTTGAGGCCGCGAACAGAGAGCTGGCTGTGGTCTACTCAGCCATCAGCATCTTTGTTTGTCATTGTTTGTCAACAACTTCAGATAAATTGACTGCTCTCAAACTCTGCAGAGGTGGAGACTGCTTTGTCGGGTCGGGGGGCTAGGCCCAGGGCTAGTCTGGGTATTCAGGTTCAGCCTCATAATCTCAATGATATTACGAGTGTCAGGATCGTCATGCATGCTCCCTGTATCGGTGCTGCTTTGTCGGCTCTGAGAGAAGATCTCGATGTTTTCGAGAAACATCTGACGGAGCGTATACAAAGGAAACAAAAGGAAATGTCTACCCACAACTTGGATGAAAAATTGGATGAAAAGTTGGCCGACTATAGTCGAACCAACACTCAGCTAAAGCAAACACCCATCGCCATTGTTGGGATGGCTTCCATTTTCCCAAAGGCTCAAAATTTAGAAGCCTTTTGGGAAAATATTATGCATGAAGTGGATTGCATTACTGAGGTGCCCGCTTCACGATGGGATGTTAATGCCTACTACGATCCTGATCCACGGGCACCGGATAAAACCTATTGCAAGCGAGGGGGGTTTATCCCTGACATAGATTTTAACCCCATGGAATTTGGTCTGCCTCCTAACCTGCTTGAGGTGACAGATGTCTCTCAGCTGTTGGCTTTGGTGGTGGCTAAGCAAGCCATGGAGGATGCCAATTGTGGGCAATCTCAAACGTTTGATCGAGAGCACACTGGGGTAATTTTAGGGGCAGTGGGCAGGCAGCTTAGCGCCCCTTTAAGCGCCAGATTGCAGTACCCCATCTGGGAAAACGTCTTGAAGAGTAGTGGCGTTTCTGCAAAAGATACTGAAAAAATCATCGAGAAAATGAAGTTGGCCTACGTCAAATGGGAGGAGAATTCTTTCCCAGGGATGTTGTCTAACTTGATTGCAGGGCGGATTGCAAATCGATTTGATTTTGGAGGGGTTAACTGCACTTTAGATGCCGCCTGTGCCAGCTCCTTGGCTGCCTTTAAGATGGCCATCAGCGAATTAGTAGAGCGTCGGTGTAATTTAATGCTAACAGGGGGCGTAGACACTGACAACTCTGCGTTTACCTACCTGTGCTTTAGCAAAACCCCGGCGCTGTCTAGGAAACAACAGTCAAGACCTTTTGATGCTGAGTCAGACGGCATGATCCTGGGTGAAGGCATTGGCATGGTGGTGCTAAAGCGCCTTGAGGATGCCGAGCGAGACAACGACAGGATTTATGCGGTTATTAAGGGGATTGGGGTCTCCAGTGATGGTCGATACAAGAGCATCTATGCGCCTCGCCCAGAAGGCCAGGTCAAAGCTTTACAACGGGCTTATCAGGATGCGGATATCTCACCTACCAGCATAGGCCTCATTGAGGCCCACGGGACTGGAACGATGGCCGGGGATCCCGCTGAAGTTGCGGCT
>JBCCRZ010000185.1:0-9757 GCA_039200855.1 Cyanobacteria bacterium P01_D01_bin.44
ACCTTGACCACGGCTCGCCAGGCCAGGGAGCGCTATAACTTAGAGATTCATACCTTTTACGCAAGGGGAGTGTACAGCCGCAATGCCTTTGCCCATCACTACGGTGAACAGCTCTGGGAGCAGGATATTGACCAGTTCTATAAATTGACCAAAATAGAACCTATGCAGCGGGCCTTTGAGCAGCTCAATGTAACCACCTGGATTACGGGCAGACGTCGCGATCAATCAGGCGCTCGTCAACACATGAGCGTCTTTGAGTGGGACGGCGACGGTCGCTTGAAGGTCAACCCCTTAGCCAACTGGAGTCGCAAAGATCTGTGGAAATACATTGTAGAGAACGGTGTCCTCTACAACCCCCTCTATGACCAAGGTTACAGCAGCATTGGCGACGAACCGTTGACCACTCCTGTTTTAGCCGGAGAAGATGAGCGGGCGGGCAGATGGCGCGGCAGTCAAAAAACAGAATGCGGCATTCACGTTTAGGGGGGGTAGATTGTGGATTTTAGACTTCGTCGTGAGCTCAGTCGAACGATTGCCGATTTTGGATTTTGACAAAGGTCATCCCTTTTCTGGCTGAGCTTAGGTATCGTGATGGAACTGATGTGGAATGGTAATTAAGCCAAAATCCAAAATCCAAACGTCCCTGGAATGGCAATCAATCCAAAATCTAAGATCCAAAATCTAAAATCTCATCTGCCTGAGACGGCCTTTATCCATCCTGACGAGCAAAATCGAGAGGCGATCGCAACGCTCTTAACCCAGGTCGTTGAATTGCTCATCGAGATCATGACAACGGCGGCAGATCGTTCACCGCTTCCAGAACCGCTGGACTTAAAAGGTTGGGCACAGCTGTCAGACACGTCCATCGGGTCAGCGCAACTATTGCAGTGGGTGCGATCGCAACTCCACCACTCGATGAATGCCGCCCACCCTGGCTATATCGGCCACATGGACTCAATCCCCACTACGATGTCGGTGATTGGCGATTTATTGGTGGCCGCCGTCAACAACAACATGCTCAGTGTTGAGATGTCGCCGGTTTTCTCGCGGTTAGAGCCGCTGGTGTTAAAGCAAATTGCGGCGGAGTTTGGCCTGGGGCCAGCGGCGAATGGTGTGCTTGTCAGCGGTGGCAGTCTGGCTAATTTACAGGCCCTGACCGTGGCGCGCAATGTCGCGTTTGATGCGCTCAAGACGGGCATCGCAGGTCTGGCCCACAAGCCGGTTTTCTTTGTCTCTGAGGTCGCCCATACCTCAATGAAAAAAGCCGCTATGCTGCTCGGCTTAGGCACCGAAGCCGCCATTCCCATCGCGACCAATGCGGATTCGCAAATGAAGGTCAGCGATCTGCAAGCCAAAATTGAGCAGGCTCGCCAGCAGGGGCAGCAGCCCTTTGCTGTTGTGGCCACCGCCGGGACCACTGTGACGGGCAATGTGGATCCACTGCGTGCGATCGCAGCCGTCGCTAAAGCCCAAAATCTCTGGTTTCACGTCGATGCTGCCTATGGGGGCGCAGTTATATTCTCGCCTGAGCATCGCCCTCTGCTGGCGGGCATTGAACAGGCCGACTCCGTCACCTTTAACCCCCAAAAGTGGCTTTATGTCACCAAAACTTGCGCCATGGTGCTGTTTCGCAACTTTGATTTACTGAACCAGCAGTTTCGCATTCTCGCCCCTTACATGAATGACCACGACGAATGGCCAAACCTGGGCGAACTGACCGTACAAGGCACTCGCCACCCCGATATTTTGAAGCTTTGGCTGTCGTTACAGCACATCGGCAAACAAGGCTACGCCACCATCATCCACCACAATTTTGCCTTAACCGAGCGCTTTACCGTCGAAGTCAATAAACGGGCGTTCCTAACCTTAGCCAGTCAACCCCAAATGAATCTGATTTGTTTCCGGGGGACCCCCGATTGGCTACTTGAGGCGGCCTGGGATCAGTGGAATCAATCGCTGCAAACCCATCTTTTAAAGCAGGGACATACTTTCTTATCGCTACCCCTCTATCGCGGCCAGCGTTGGCTTAAAGCAGTCTTGCTCAACCCCTTTACAACGACGGAGGACATCCGCCTGTTGTTCGAGCAGATTGACCGATTTATTTAACCATCGCCGACATCGGGGGTGAAGTCGCAGACCCCATGAGGTATTAAATATACATGTCTTTTATAAAATATGATGACTAGAGGGCCTCAGCCATATGACGCTATCCTCACCCCAAAACAGCCTGATAGATTCAACTTTCTAGGAGGCTTGCCCCCCCTCAAAACATCATGGCTTAATGAATCGGACATGAAAGATTGTTGAAGCCTGCTGAAATTAAGTGACCCGCCGTGATGTTCTCAATAGTAGAAGAGGCATAATAAAACCAGTTTAGATGAGTCAATTCCTTAAAGTAAGGCAAGTAGGCTCCGACAAGCAAGGTAATTGTTGTCCCGAATATCCTGCCTATTGTGAGGTTCGGAGCATACTCTCTGCGTCGATAGTTGAGCTGTTTAGCAAAGGTTTATGTAGCGCTGATGCCCCGTCGCATTTTTATAGGTGATATTCACGGACATTATGACGGGCTCATGCACCTGTTAGATGCGATTGCACCAGACAGCACTGATGAGGTGTACTTTGTCGGCGATCTGATTGATCGCGGTCCTAAAAGCTACAAAGTGATTGAGCTAGTTCGCAGTCAGGGGTACCAGTGTGTCTTGGGTAACCACGAGCAGCTTTTAATCGAAGCCTTTCCCAAAGGGGAAGCCTACATGCCCTCTTTTCAAGGCTGGATGTACAGTGGCGGGCAGGCGACCCTGGCTAGCTACAGCAACACCGACGATCTATTTGAACACATTGCCTGGATCAAGACGCTCCCTCCGTATTTAGACCTGGGCGATATTTGGCTAGTCCATGCGGGGGTTAATCCCCAGCGGTCACTCCAGCAACAAACTATCCATGAATTTTGCTGGATTCGTGAAACCTTTCATAGCCATGAAAGCCCTTATTTCCCGGACAAAATGATTGTGACCGGGCATACCATCACGTTTACCCTGCCGGGGATTGAGTCAGGGCAGTTGGCTAAAGGTCCAGGCTGGCTAGATATTGACACAGGTGCCTATCACCCCAAAAGTGGCTGGCTGACCGCGGTTGACTTTGACAATGATCTGGTCTATCAGACCAACATCTATCAGAATTTGCTGCGGGTGCGCGCCCTGCAAGACGCCACCTCAATCGTTGAACAGCGAAAACTCAAGCAACGCTATAGCTATGCAACGCGTCCCTAGTAGACTCAACCTTAAAGAAGAGAGTCGCTATGGCCCAGGGGATAGTGATTGTAGCGCTGGGGATAGTGATCGTAGCGATAGTATCGAAAAGTTCGTCTAGTCGGACGAGGGCCGTAGGGATATTGGCGGTAGATGCGCCGATAGACTCGCCTATTGGGACGATGGCCATAACGGTAGTAGCGGTAAGTCCGTCCACTGGAGTACCGAATGTTGGGGTGGTGGATGTCTGGATACCGATGCCCGTGGCGAGGTGTCCCAATCTGAATGGTAATACCCTGTTTTTCGAAGGTGTCAGGGAGGGTTGACTCAGCATTGGCGACGGGCATCATGACTGCAGCGAAGACGCATATCGACAGGATTGGGAGAATATGAAGTCGTCGCATAATGACCTCCCAAAAGATACATATACTTGAAATAACTAAAAGATGATCGATCAAGCTGAGTGTAGCTTGAGACAGGGCTGAGAAAACCCTGAAATCTCCGAGGAGTCTCAGCCCCCATTACTCGGCTCCCATTACTCAGCCCGTATTACATTGTGAACGTGTAGATATAGATGTCACCCGTCTCGGGCAAAATGCCAACCCAGCCATGAATGCGCTGGGTAAGCCCATCGGGTTGATAAAATTCGAGCTGATCAAATTGCGCTGGGGTCAACCACCAATCTTGAGGTTCTGTTGGCACCGCATAGTTTGCATCGGTTGCCAACGGTACTAGGGCTTGACGCCAAAGATCAACGGATACAGGTTCGACCTCTAGCCGATAGAAGCTGTGATAGTCAGATGGGCCGGGCACCGTGAGTCGGCTATTGTCGCCGATGCGTTCTTCTATGAAGTAAGCATCTTGCAGATTGCTAGGCGGCTCTATGCTGAGGACGGGGGCGATTTGAGAGATGCGGTCGGCGGCGGTGCCGGTTGTGATCTTCGCTATCTCAACTGGAGCTGGCGGGATAGCCTGAGGCTCCTCTGGGGGGTCGCAAGCCGTTATCAATAGAGAGAATAGCAAAGACAGTCCGCTGTGGATTGGCAAGCCTTTCATGCGAAATACACTCAACGCATATTTCTTTAGACAGCCAAACTCTCGCTATTTACGGACAAAAACATAATAGGATCTAACGATACGTAGACTTTTGCAAAAGAATTTTACAGACTGAGCACCATGACGACCGGAATTGACGATAAAAGCGTTGTTCAAGACTATTTCAATGCTAAAGGGTTTGACCGCTGGCGGCGGATTTATGGCGACGGTGAAGTCAATAAGGTGCAGCTCGATATTCGTAAAGGGCACCAGCAAACTATCGATGATGTGGTGGCCTGGCTCAAGGCAGATGGCAATCTGTCTGAGTTAACCCTCTGCGATGCCGGTTGCGGGGTGGGCAGTCTCAGCATCCCGCTCGCTAAAGAAGGTGCAATGGTCTATGCCAGTGATATTTCTGAAAAGATGGTAGGCGAAGCGAAGGACCGAGCCGAAAAGGCACTGTCTGCTGACCAAATGCCGACTTTTGAAACCAAAGACCTGGAAAGTATCACCGGGAAATATCACACGGTGATTTGCTTGGACGTGCTGATTCACTATCCCCAGGAAAAAGCAGACCAGATGGTCAAACATCTGAGCTCTCTGGCAGAGCATCGGGTGATCTTGAGCTTTGCTCCCAAAAATTGCTTTTATGTGACCCTCAAGAAAATTGGCGACTTTTTCCCCGGCCCCAGTAAGGCCACCCGCGCCTATCTGCACCGTGAGAAAGACGTGATCAAAGCGCTAGAAGCCAACGGCTGGACGATCCAGCGGCGGGAGTTCAACAAGACCCGGTTTTACTTTTCACGTATGGTAGAAGCGACGAAGTAGGGAAGGGGCTGTCCTTTCTCAAGGTCTGCCTTAGCTTTGCTGAGGTGCGCTAGGCTAAGGCAGTCTCTAATCAACCCTTCTCCTATGCCCCCTCCCGCAGCTTATCCAATACGCTCTGGTCTTCCATTGTTGTGGCATCCCCAACAATGTCCTCACCGCTAGCGAGATTACGCAAAAAGCGGCGAATGATTTTACCCGAGCGAGTTTTTGGCAGCGCATCGGCAAATCGGATATCGCCGGGGCGGGCAATGGCTCCAATCTCCTCAACGACATGCTGTTTTAGCTCGGTTTTGAGATCGTCGCTGGCGCTGTATTGCCCCTCCAGCATCACGAAGGCAAACACATCTTCGCCCTTGATATCATCTTTGCGACCGACCACCGCCGCTTCGGCCACTGCCGGGTGTGACACCAGGGCCGACTCGATTTCCATTGTGCCGAGACGGTGACCTGACACATTCAGCACGTCATCCACGCGGCCCATCACCCAAAAGTAGCCATCCTCATCTTTGCGGGCACCGTCTCCGGCAAAGTAAAGGTATTTGCCGTCTTTGGGCGGGATGTGCTCCCAATAGGTGTTGCGATAGCGTTCGTCGTTGCCGTAGACCGTGCGCATCATGCTGGGCCACGGGTGCTTGATCACCAGGTAGCCGCCCTCGTTAGCCCTCACCGGGTTGCCGTCGAGATCGACAATATCGGCCAAGATGCCAGGGAAAGGTTTTGTAGCTGAGCCGGGTTTAGTGGGGGTTGCCCCTGGCAGCGGCGTCAGCATAAAACCGCCGGTTTCAGTCTGCCACCAGGTATCGACGATGGGGCAGGTGCCGCCGCCGATAACGTTGTGATACCACATCCAGGCTTCTGGGTTGATCGGCTCACCCACCGTACCGAGGATGCGCAGCGAGGACAGATCGCGGGCATTGGGCAGGTCGTCGCCCATTTTGATGAAAGCGCGAATGGCGGTCGGGGCGGTGTAGAAAATCGTGACGCCGTACTTCTCGACCACATCCCAAAAGCAGCCGGGGTTTGAGGCGCGGGGTGCTCCTTCGTACATGAGGCTGGTGGCCCCATTAGACAATGGCCCGTAGACGATGTAGCTGTGGCCCGTAATCCAACCTACGTCGGCGGTACACCAGTAGACGTCCGTATCTTTAAGGTCAAAGGTCCACTTCAGGGTCATGTGGGTATAGAGGTTATAGCCACCCGTGGTGTGGACGACACCCTTGGGCTTGCCAGTGGTACCGCTGGTATAGAGGATGAACAGCATGTCTTCGCTATCCATGGGCTCGGCAGGGCAGTTGGCAGAGGCGGTGGGCTGGCGCTCATGCCACCAGACATCGCGATCGGCTTCCCAGTGGATATCTTGTTTGGTGCGCTGCACCACCAGCACGTTGGTGACCGATGGCACTGCATTATTTTCAAGGGCTTTATCCACCGCGGCTTTGAGGGGGACCGCTTTGTCTTTGCGGAAACCACCGTCTGCGGTGATCACGACTTTGGTCTGGGCGTCGTTGAGGCGATCTCTAAGGGCGTCGGCGCTGAATCCGCCAAAGACAACGGTGTGAGCTGCGCCGATGCGGGCACAGGCCAGCATTGCGATCGCAGCCTCCGGAATCATCGGCATATACAACCCCACCCGATCGCCCTTCTTCACCCCCAAATCTTTGAGAACATTCGCCATCTGACACACTTCTCGGTGCAGTTGCGCATAGGTCAGCGTGCGCGAATCCCCGGGTTCGCCCTCCCAAATCAGGGCGGCTTTATTGCGTCGCCAGGTGGTCAAATGCCGATCCAGGCAGTTATACGAAATATTCAACTTGCCCCCCACAAACCACTTCACAAAGGGCGGCTGCCAGTCTAACGTCTGATCCCATTTTTGGAACCAATCCAGTTCCTGCTCGGCCAGCTCGGCCCAAAACGCAGCCGGGTCTGCCGCCGCCTTGTCATACAGGGCCTGGTACTGCTCCATACTAGGAATGTGGGCAGCGTTTGAAAATTCTTCGGACGGCTTAAAAACGCGCTGTTCTTGCAGAATAGATTCAATTGTGGGCTGTGACATACGCTTAAGACGTTAACGGCTAAGAAGGTGTGGGGCTGTACAAACTACCCTGCTATTCTCTTTCAAAACCATACTGCGTTTGTGCTCCACCCGTTCACCTGTGAGGGTTTCCTTAATGTTTGTTAGCCAGCAATAAACCATGGCACTTTCCTACGCAATCTTGGCCGCATTGGTTGAACGACCCCACAGTGGCTATGAGCTGGCCAAACGTTTTGACAGTCTGGTTGAGTTTGTTTGGTCAGCCAGTCATCAGCAGATTTACCGCGAACTGACCAAGTTAGAAGGCCAGGGTTACGTGGGCGTTGAGCACATTCAGCAAGACACTCGACCCAACAAAAAGCTGTACTCGCTCACCGAGGCAGGCAAAGCAACGCTGCAAGACTGGATTATTGAATCCTCCCCAGCCAGCCCCATCAAAGATGAGTTGCTGATCAAACTCATGGCCGGACACATCGTCCCGAGAGAAGCCCTGATTGCGATTGTTCGGCAACGCTACCGACAGCACAGAGCCCATCTAGAAACCTACCAGACCAAAGCTCAGCAATACGGGCCCGCCTTTAGCGCCCTGTCCGATGCAGAAAAATTTCACTACATGACGCTCAGGGCCGGCATCCACCACGAAACGGCTCGTTTAGCTTGGTGTGAAGACGTCATTCGATTTTTGGGTGGATAAAAAAGTTGAGCAAAGGGAAAACTGATAAGGCACTACCGTTTGGCTGAGTGCTCATGCCGAAGCCCATCACCCACTACCCCCAGCCATGTCTCTTCCCTTGGTGGTTCACGAAAACCAAATTAAAGCCTTCAACTGCTCTCAAGAAGGCAGTATCTATAAAGCCACCTTCTTTCGCAGCACCTTACACAAGCTGGTTCGCCTGTTTGATCTAGATAATCGCATCGCAGCCTATACCTTAGGCTATGGGTTAGCAGACCAGGGCGATGTGGTGTTGATTACGGTGGGGGCTAACGGCTATAAGGTTTGGACCGATGTGCGATCTGCCGTCGCCCCCCATCCGGTTGAGCAGCAAGAAAATTCCAAATTTGCTTAATTTTTATGGCCGCAGTTATTATCGGCAGTCTTCTCGTTATTTTGAGTGCTGTTTTTTATGCCACTCAACGGCAGCAGCGCCATAAATTGACCTGTGTGCAATTGGCGCGATCCGTCACGGTTCAAGATCTAAATACAATTGCCCAAGCCATTCATCAAGATATGGCACAGGGTAACTGGCGAGACTATGTCAAAGTGTGGGGCACTATTAAAGCTCAGACCCCGCTGATGTCTGAGCTTAAGCAAGCGGAGTGTGTGTACTACAGCACAAAGATCACGCAAGAATACGAAGAACGCACTTATCGCACGAATCCTAAAACGGGTGGGCGCGTGTCAGAAGACAGAAAGGGCTCTGACATCCTGGTCAACCAACAGCAATCTATTCCCTTTCAGCTCAAGGATGAAACCGGCACCATCCAGATTGATCCCACAGGGGCAACGTTCGATACGGTGGAAGTGCTCGATCAGTTTCAGCCAGGTCAGCCCGGTGCCCAGCGCATTTCAATGGGGCCTTTCTCTCTGGAGTTACCGCCCCCCTCTGGCAAACGTCAGATTTTAGGCTATCGCTATCAAGAATCCGTTTTGCCAGTGGGGCGTCAAGTCTTGGTGGTCGGGACGGTCACCGATGAAACCACCGATCTGATGATTCGACAGCCGACAAAACCGGGACAAAAGCTAATTGTGTCTCTCAAGTCAGACGAAGTTTACACCGCCGCCGCGACTAAATCGGTTAAGAACTACAAGCGCCTCATGATTGGATGCGGTGTAGGCGGTGCAATTCTAATTGTCTTGGGCTTACTTTGGTAGCTGTCTTTAAACGAATGTTTTGCGACTGGCCTGATTGCTAAACCTTGTCCATATCCAGACCTGTTGTTTGCCCTACGGGAAAAACTCAAGTTTTCAAACTGGATGTGGTTTAGCGAACATGGTGCAAGCGACCGTTGCGAATCTGGACCACTGGGTGATTAGAGGCGCGCACCATATGCTCATCATGGGTGGTCACCACGACGGTGATGCCGATGGAGTTGAGCTTCTGTAAAATCTTGATCACCTGCCATGAGTTGTCGGCGTCTAAATTGCCGGTGGGCTCATCGGCCAATAACAGAGGGGGGGTCCCGACGACAGCCCTGGCAATACTCACCCGTTGTTGCTCACCTCCAGAGAGCTGCTCTGGGAAGCAATTGGCTTTGCCTTGCAGACCTACCATCTTTAATGTCGGGATCAGGCGACGATTAATTTCTTTGCGATCGCATCCCTGGGCCCACAGCACAAAAGCGACATTCTCAGCCACCGTGCGCCGTGGAATCAGTTTGTAATCTTGAAACACCACCCCAATGTTGCGTCGCAACATTGCCAGCTTATTGCCCCGCAGATTTGAGAGCGAATGGTTATTCACGATAATCTCGCCGTCGTTTGCAGATTCTTGACCGTACAACAGCTTAAGTAACGTTGACTTGCCTGCCCCCGATGGCCCGGTGACAAACAAAAAATCACCGCGATTAATCGTTAAACTCACGTTTCTGAGTGCTTCACTGCCGTTGCGATAAA
>JBCCRZ010000186.1:0-9752 GCA_039200855.1 Cyanobacteria bacterium P01_D01_bin.44
GCTAACGATTCAAAGTTATTGACTCAAGCGGGCTGCATCAACAGCTTATCGGAGAGAAAAGAACAGTGCGACCATTGGAAACCGGGGATGCTCAAAACACAATTCCCAGGAAACTGCAACCCTCAACTGACCCTCAATTCTCTAAGCAGGAACCGAGACTAGCCATTAATCTGTGGTTAGTGCTAAAACAAACCATAATACCTTTCGTCCTTGTTGGCATACATTGTTGAAAATATTAAAGATTGAGAGAAATAAATCTTCTGGTAGGAGATTTTGGACCATTTCATACTGTTTTCACTTTCAGGGTGTTAGCAGCTCCGTTTTGTGCTCGATTTGATTCGCGTCCAGTTTGAACAGATTCGGTAAGCAGACGTATTCAGAGAGCGTTAGCTTAATCGGTTAGCCGTTCGTCTTCTTCGGCAAAACCCCAGCGTTACGAGCGTTAGCATCCCAAGTAACATAGAGGGTTCGGGAACGGTGGTATTCGCTTCACGGGTAACCAAACCAAGCTGGTTGATACCGATGGGACTGGTGGGTTCAGAGGCCTTGAATTCGAGTTTGGCGATTCTGGGTTGCTCATCTACAGCACCTAAGAACAGGGCTGAGTTGTCTAGCGCTTCAGAAGACATCCCAGGAACGGAAAAGCTGCCCAATACCTGGCCTTGCTCATCAAAGGCCGTTAGCGTGGCGGTGAAGTCGAAGACAGTGCCAACCGCTATCTGGGCTCCGGCCCCAAACACTGGCTCTGCAAACGTCAGCGTAATCGGCCCTGGGTTACCCGTTGCAGGCGGTGGCCCTAAGGCTGACCCGGTAAATAGAATGTAGTCACCATTCGCAAAGTTGGTTTCGATACCATCTCCTGAAGTAGTTTGAAAAACAAAAGGCGATAGCACACCCGGCAACTCGGTAGATGGAATCTCAACCATTACCGCTTGTCCTGCTTGAGATGTCGCGACGAAGGTATTAGGCAAGAAAATTGACGGATCGGCTGGCGGCAGTAGATCTGTGATCGGCCCTACTACGGTGCCAACCCCTGACCAGTTAAGCTGATCGGTTGCGTTTAGAGCAGAGCGGTCAGTAACAAAAGAAAATGCCTGAGCCTGGGGTGCGATCGCGCCTACCCCTCCCGCTGCTAACAACACTGATATATACCAACCCACAGGGCTGCAAAACAGCGATTGCTGTAAAAGAGATTTCAACATAGGAAAATATTGATTATGGATCAATGGCACTGACTTAAGCGAAGAAAGGATAGAAAAGGGCCGCAAGGTTTGATAGATACAAATCAAGGCCTTGCCTGCCCTTGATCTATCACTTTCTACTATGCCTAAGCCAGCCGAAATTCTCAAGCAACAATTTTCCAGGAGTTTAGGATTACCCTGACAGGATATCCTGCCTGAATCCAGACTTGAGCAGCTTCTCGAAGAAAGAGGAATCACCTATCGAAATCGGATCTATACGCCAATCGTGATGCTGTGGGCAATGCTATACCAAGTGTTATCGCCTGACAAAAGCCTGCGCAACACGCTCAAATGCATCACGGCTTGGTTGATCGCAAGCCCCCCTCATCAGATACAGGCAGCTATAGCAAAGCCCGAGGACGCTTGCCTGAGGACCTGCTGCAGCGCTTAATTCCAGAAACTGCTGAGCAGCTAGAGCACCCGGTTCCTCAGACGCAGTACTGGTGTGGTCGGCGGGTGAAGGGCTTTGATGGCACGACGGTGTTAATGAGCGATAGTGCCACCAATGCCGCAGGCAAGCGACTATATTCTCATCTACTCCAAGACATCGCTGCTGACTTCAAGATACAAGTTGCCTAATCGCCCCAATCGCCATGAGCCCAGAGTTGTCAAGCTCAGACCCAAACCCTTTCCTCGAATGCGGCAACCACCCTCTATCCTCAAAGCTAAGCTGGCTGCTTAACTGAGCTTAATTCAGTGCCATTGATCGATGACTTGTGTGTACAGAGTAGTTTTGGCAAGGAGAACCCTGCCTCTATTCAGGGCAAAAAATCTGTACCATACTCTTTAACTGTCACAATCAAAATAAACGAATTTTCAAGTATTTCATCCTCAAAAACATAGACCAATCTATAAAAGTGTCACTTCAAATTTCATAGCTGTGGGTTGCCAAAGATACAACTTAAACATAGAGAACAAAAGCAACAGCAGCGTTCTCTTCACACAGCTCAAGTCTCACACTTTAAATGGATCGGTTCGAGGAGAAAATCATGAAATTCAATCGCATTTTGTTAACTGTTGGTTTGGCTACCGCTGCTATTGTGGCTGCGCCTTTGGCTGCCAATGCCCAGACTGCGCCGGACTACAACTATGTCGGGATTGGCGGCAGCGATGAAGGCTTCGCGGTTAACGGTAAAATCACAGTTCACGACAATCTCTCTGTGCGCCCTGCCGTCAGCACTGACTTTGACTTTGATGATAGCGATGATGTCAGCTATGTGCTACCGCTGACCTACGACTTTGACGCTGTGGATGGACAAGGGCGTCTCTTCCCTTGGCTGGGTGCTGGCATCAACGGTGACATCGGCGACGACAGCGATATTGAGTTCGCGGTGACCGGCGGGGCTGACTATCGCATCAACGAGCAGTTCCTGGTGAATGGGTCTGTGGTGTATTCTCCCTTCCAGGATGGGGGCGATGATGTTGGGTTTGTTGCTGGGGTTGGTTACAGCTTCTAGGTGGCAAACGCCTGTGTGTTTCTTACAGTCTAGATTTGACAACGGTTAGAGTGATTGCAGACGGGGGCTTGAGTGATTCAAGCCCCCTTTTCTTATGGAACTCTACGCGCCTAACAAGGGAGCCTCTAGGACTTGTTGGATGCGATCGCGAATCTCTTCGAGGTGGGCTTGGGTGGTGATGGCCATCTGCCCGTTGTATTGTGATAGGGACTTTTCAACCGCCTCATGCATTTGCCGGAGCTGATAGCGGGCCAGCACCCTGGCGTCTTCGGGGGCTCCTACGGTTGTTTCTAATGCCATGTAGTCGGTAAAGCTCTGGACGGAGGCGTCTTCAAAGGAGCGTCGCAGGACCAGGTTTGACAAGATGTTAAGGTAATGGCGTTGTAGGCCTCTGCGGAGGCTAGAGATTTCTGGAACCCGCTTTTCTGGAGTGGCCTTTTTAAGGGCTACCGTCTCGGGGGGGCTGATCTCAGACCAAATCCCCTGGTATAGCCTGTCAAACAGCTCTGTTAGGGTAAAGACATCCTCGCTGTCTGACTTAAACTCCAGGTCTCGCACGCGAGCCAGACGTTCTGAAAACATCAGGTTGCTCAACGCCATGCTTTGAACGACCAGGACGCGGTCATAAATTGGGTAGTCTAGCTGGGCTCCTGAGAACTGTGCGCCCCAATGTCGCCAAAGGTCTGGCGGTAGCTGATTGAGCAATTGGGATGAAAAGTTGAACGCATCGGGGGCAAAGACAGCCTGATTTAGCGCATCTAGAGCCTCTCGCTGTTTGGCCGCTGGAATGGGTTCTAAGGGCGTTTGTTCACCGCTGCTACTCCACGGATCTAGTCGTCGAAATCGTTGGCCCCCGATGTAGTTGGTTAGGGTGGCGGTATGGCGACTAAAATATCCAAAGACTAGGTCTACCCGTCGTCGCAGGCTGCCATAGCCCTCACCGCGATTGACCGACAGTCGGTTGAGTCTTTGCCAGACGGCTTGGGCGTTGTCTAACTGCCAGATGGCAAACTGGAGGGGATCGTTGCTCAAATCCCAGCGGCTGACCTCTGGATCAATGAAGTCGATGACATCTTCGTCAGTGGCGTAGGCTAGCTCAGGCAGATGACTGCGAGCTGCAATTTGGGCCAGATCTGCGGGTTCTGTCCAGCCGAGTGGGGCGTCAGAGACCGGTCGGTAGCCGTACTCGATGGCCCACAGGTCATAAGCACCCACCTGCGTCGGAAAGAAATCTCCTTGCGCGACGCCGGGCGGGGCAATATTCGGGGGGAAGTAGTCCATAATTGAACTGACTAACCCTTGATTGTGGGTAATGTTTGGGTCGTGGAGTTGCTCAGGGGTGAGCAAACGACTGCCTGCAAAATTGTGTCGGAGTCCCAGGGCATGGCCGACCTCATGGGCGGTCAGGGCCACTAAAAATTGTCGAATGTAGCGCTCGGTCTGGGCTCGGGGTAGCTCGGGTCTGACCGCCAGGGCTAACGTACCAAAGGTGGTGTTTTGCTCACCCAGATATCCCGCACAGTAATGGTGGGTCGGTGCGGTGGGCGAATCCAGCTCACTCGCGAGACTTTGGGCGATGTTTTCTCCCAGTTGGCTTGACTTTTGATGGAGGAGCCACTTTAAATACCAGGTTTGCGATCGCTGCCCACACAGCTGCCAATAAGCGGCGACCTCAGGGGTGTTGTCTGGTCCCAGGGTCTGATATTGTCGTTCCAGCGATTGCAGGTTGTGGGCACTAATCAGAATATCAGCATCCAGGATTTCGCCCGTGAGTGGATTGACCCGTCTTGGCCCCAACCCAGAGAAACCTGCTCTCAGGGAGTCGGTCCAGCGGATCACGTTGTAGCGGACATCGGCGGGGTCCCAATCAGCGTTGTCGGGCATTTGCCGAACTTCAACTGCATTCTCAAACCCGGCTTTCTCAAAGGCCTCATTCCACAATAAAACGCCCTCTCGCAGGGCTTCCCGATAGTCTGGGGGGACTGTATTTTCAATCCAGAAAACAATCGGTTCTTTGGGCGGTGACAGGTCTGCTTCGGGGGTTTGCTTTTCCAGGTGCCAGCGGTTGATGTAGCGCACAAACGGGTCGGTTTGTCCCTGGCGGAGCGGGGCTCGAAACGCGGATAGAAAGTAACCCACCCGTTCATCGGCCAGGCGGGGGCGATAGCCATTGTGGGTGGGCAAATCCGACAGGCTATAACGAATCCCCAGGGTAAAGCCACGATCGTCTGCCAGCCCCTGCGGCGAGAGCCCAAATAAAGCCGCAAACGGATTAAAGCCGCCCCCGTCTGATAAAAAGCCAACGGTGGTGCCGATCTCCAAGTTATTAGAAAAAGGCGCTAGGTGATCGATGCGGGAGAGCTCGGCACTGCGCTTATAATCATCGGCACCCCAGCCAAGATTGTTATTCAGGTTAGCCAGATCGCTCTCGATCAGAAGCTTGGATAGGTCAATCAGTTTGGCCTGGGATTGGGGATCGATGCTGACCACTTTGACCGCAAAAATGACTGAATCGCTAAAGGAGCCATCGAGGAGCCGCTGCTGCCAGTTTTGCCCGACTGGGTTGCGGATATAGGTATTGGGGACAACCACCTGTAATCGATCGTTGGAGGCATCTTGAAACTGCACCAGCAGGTCGTTGATCGGCCAGCCGCGCCACAGTCCTGCTTCGCCAATGCCAGATTCTAGGGTGGCCACAAGCAGGAAGTTTTGGTTGAGTTGCTCTGGGCGTAACGCCAGATAGGCCTTGCCAGTCTGGAGATCGCTATACAGTGTGAACAGACCGTCTTGCTTCTCAAGCCCCTTTATCAGTTCGTCAAAGGGTTGTAGACCATTAGACAAGGTTTCAGAGGCGGCTGCACCCTCTTCAGGATTAGCCACCTCAGGTTGCTCAATTCCCTCGGTTTGGGCCTGGGCAGCTAGATGGGGCGCATTGACAAAGACAAGCGATAGGCCAACCACGAATACGCACCCCAAAATGCACAGACACAAATACTGCAAACCTCGACTCTGACGCACCATGAAACCCTTGATTAAATCAGCACTTCGCCCATAGGCTGCACTTAAGGTAATGTATTCTGATCAGGCTAGCCAGATATTTCAAGAAATTTGCAGGTTAATCGGTTCTACCCATTGCGTTAGCACTACTGACAGGTCACTTACAGAGAGAGCTGCCAGCAGCGTTCAAGGCGGCTAGCTAACTCCAGGCGAGGTTTAGAAGCGCAGGCTACCACACTCCAGAGCTGAATAGCTGCTTGGGGTGTTGTCACCTCTACCTCAAGCGGGCAATAGCTCTGACATCGGCAGGGAATATCTAGGGCCTGAAGCCGGAAGTACACCTGCCATCGCTCAGCACAGTGAATCGCAAAGAGAGAGCTGGATTCTGATTGAGACGCGGATTGTGAAAACATAGTGTGATAGGTCTACAAGTGGATTTGGGTCTGCAACGAATAGTAGAAAGACTCGTTTTAGAAGTTATTGTCAAAAAGCTTTTAGTATTGGACAGCGCAGCTGCTTGTCAAACCAACCGATGGGACTCTTTTGAGCTAATAGAGTTTTCTAAATGAGAATGCCTTCTGATTTCCTTGATAAGCAAAAGTTAGAAAGTTTGCCTGTGGATTAATAACTTCTCAATTGAATTAACACGGTTTAAGTAGAAGACACTTTCATTAAGTAGTCCCTGAGAATTTGTATCGAGATAGATGGCAATTACTCAAATCTAGTGAGGCCACTTTAGCCTGGGTGATGAGTGATATGTAAGCATCCTCGCTTATTGAGAATAGATGTTACACGTAATCGACTGAATGCCTTGAAAGATAAAGAATTTAGCTTTTTTCAATAAGCTATACTGGCTAAGTAATCAGTAAATCGATATCCTTTTTCAAAGACCATTGATCCATCAGATTGCTAGATATTGAGTCAAGTAAATTGAGTCAAATAGCTAGGAGGTCGTTAGAACTTTGAAAAAAACGCAAACGTTTTCAGAAATCGCTCAAGGAAAAAAACATGGCTAACCCATCCGCATTAGTAACCCCCTTTGGTCAAGTTGCTGACAACGTTGTCTTGCTAGAGTCGTCTGTAACTGCACCCGTTTGTGAAGGCTTGAATGTGGCTCTGTCAAGTTTTCAAGCACTTTATCTCCAATACCAGAAACATCACTTTGTCGTAGAAGGCGCAGAGTTTTTACAACTGCATGAACACTTTGAAGAATCCTATGGTCAAGCCCGAGATCATGTTCACGATTTGGGCGAGCGGTTGGATGGTCTAGGGGGAGTCCCGGCGGCTAGCTTCAGCAAACTGGCTGAGCTGTGCTGTTTTACGCCTGAGCCCGATGGCATCTATCACTGTCGTCAGATGGTCGAAAACGACTTGCAAGCAGAACAGGCTATCATTCAGGTGATCCGCCGTCAGGCTGCCCAAGCCGAGAGCCTGGGCGATCGCGCCACGCGCCACCTGTACGAAACAATTTTGTTGAAAACCGAAGAACGAGCCTACCACCTGGGCCACTTTCTGGCTAACGACACACTGGTTATGTTCAATAACAACTAGGGCATTCAAGTCTAAGATTTTGAATCTTGGGTCAAATAACCTCCCGTCATTGAAAACGTTAGTTGCGGGGCGGATTATACAGCTCATAATGGGTACAACGATTATGCTTGGGGCAGTTACCCTGAAGGCAGTTGACCCAACGTAATTGACCCAATTTAATGACTGCCTGTCCAGCCAAATATTGGATCCAACAAAAAGCCCCAAGTCGGGGCTTTTTTTATTTGAAAATACTTCCAAGCAAGAGTCTAGCCCTAAATGGTAATCAATGGCAAGAAGGATTTAGGAAACTCATTAATTGGGCAAAGCAGCTGAGCAAGCCGTTTTGGAAACCACATTCCTGAACTGAGTCATGGGTCAGGTTGCCGTCAGGGGCATATAACGCCTGTGCATATCCTATATATAGAAACTTGATAAGTAGGTGAGCACAATTGTTTTCAGGATTACTTCCTCGTAGGGATCCCCCCAGCCCCCTTGATCAAAGGGGGCTGGGGGGATCCCCCGAAAAGGTGACGCAATGTGTAATGACGACCGCTTAGTTACTATATGTAGAAACTCGGTGTGAGTTTAGCAGAGGGTTGCCTGCACCTGGAGGTTGCGATAGGAAAGACTTGTTGCAAGCGTAAAGCCAATCTTATCCTTGATTTTCAATCATCATCATACAAGAAATATTCTCAATAAAAACAAGGTAATGAGCTAAAGTGGTAGATAGTCCATTGAGCTGGATTTAGAGCGTAATGTCTCAGGTAGAGCCGTCTCAAGTAAAATCGCCTCAATCAGTCGAAAACCTAGCGCAAAAGGCAAAGCGAGTGCAAAAGCTAGCCACAGAAGGCGACTTTTGTCTAGAAGGTCGCTTGGCGGGTTTTTCGGCGGGCAGAAAGTCACCTTTCAGATATCTGTGTATAGAGACCGCTGCGGACTCCTACCGAATCAAGCTGAAAAAGTCGCTGCAGCTAATGCTTTTTCGGTATCTGGTGGTTGGCGATGGGGTGCGTGTTGTGGGCAAGCAAACCCTGGATAAAGAAACTGGCCAGCCTAAGCTCAAAGCCCGTGAAGTTCTAAAGATTGACCAGCCCTCCGCAAGCCCCTTGCAATTGCCGGCGTCCCCCGCTGAAAGGCTCCATGAACAGCCCAAGCAGAAAAAGGTCAAGGTTTTGATCTGCCAGAAATCAGCCTGCCGTAAGCGAGGCGGTAAGGCGGTCTGCCAGGCTCTAGAAACCGCCCTAGGAGACGCCGGTTTAGATCAGTCTGTCAGCATCAAACTAACGGGCTGTATGGATCGGTGCAAGGCAGGCCCTAACGTGGTGGTGATGCCAGACAAAACTCGCTATACCCGAGTGACTCCCAAGCAGATACCTGCTCTAGTCAGCAAGCACTTTAGCCCTGACAAAGCGTCTCAATGAAATCGCTTAGAGGGGTTAGCAGAGGGATCAGCCTTAGGAAATTTCGTCCAATATGGCTTTTGGGTGGCTCGCTGCTGCTACATGTTGCGCTCATGCGGGTGCCCTTTTCATGGGAGACCGAGTCGCCTGAACCGGCCCAGGTAGAAAGCGCTACGCCCGATTCTGCTGAAAGCGCGATCGCACTCTCTACGCTACCTAAGCCCCTCCCCACCCCCCAACCTACGACCGCGCCTCCCTCCGAGCCCACACCAACCCCGGTTTCAGTTGCCCCCCAGCCCACACCCCAGCTGGCTCCAGCGCCCCCTCCCCCCGTCGCCGAACCGGAACCCGCCGCTGAACCCACCCCCGAGCCCACCCCGACCCCCAGCCCTGAGCCGGTCGAAGCCGGTATCGTGATTCCTTTTCGGGATGATTTTCCCCACCCAGCCGGGAGCACAGCGGGCTGCTTTGCCCTACAAAACTGTCGTCGCCTCGAAAATATCAGCAGCTATCGCCAGACCGCCCAAGACCTCGTCGCCCAGCTCGAAGCCCAGGGATATCACGTTACCCCCAGGGACGATACTGACAATACCGGGCTTGAGCTATATGAGATTGTTGAGGCGGATGATCCAGACGGGGTGGTGCAATATCTCAGTATTTTCTCCGACGGCATCGGCAGCGCCGTTTACACAATTACCCAAGAAATCATAAGTTTAGAGGAGTTGCGGGAGTTGGGGTAGACGGTGGAGAGTAAAGGGTAGCGGGTGGAGCGTTGAGGGTAGAGGAGCAGAGGAGGCAGGGGAAGCAGAGAAAGTAGGGGAAAAATATCAAACCTTCATCTCCACCCACCACCCACCACCCACTACCCACTACCCACTACCCACTACCCACTACCCACTATCCACTACCCACTACCTATTCCCCACCACCCACCACCCACTACCCACGCACCTCCCCCGATGTCTATCCAAACCCCTTCTAAACCCTGGTTTCCCTTACGCTGGGACAGCTCTATCCAATGGACCCTGGCGGTCTGGCTGGTGGCAGGTCTGGTGGCGCTGCCGGTCTTAGTCGTGCTAGGCAGTGTGTTTGCCGACGCGAGTGACCAGTGGTCGCATTTGGCTGAC
>JBCCRZ010000187.1:0-9723 GCA_039200855.1 Cyanobacteria bacterium P01_D01_bin.44
GTTTATGCTCGATGACTCGAAACCGGCTAAACCAATTAGAAACACCTCTTGATTAAAGCCTCTGACGGTTAGCAGTATCTGAATACAGCCGCTTTTAACGCTCTCACTATTGTCTGTATGTTGGAATTTTAAATTACTGGTAACGCTGCTCATTTTCTTGCAAAATGATTGCGGCGGCGGCTCGTCGTCTCAATACTTCAACGAGCAGTCCAATCACCAAGAGGGTGCTCAAAAAGCCAAATGATGTCCCCCATACGAGGGGTTTGTAGTGTTCATAAAAAGAGAGATCGGCATAGATCAGCTCGCTGTTGGGGGGGAGGTCGTCTGGCTGAATGCCAAAGCGTTTAAGTTCTCGACGGTCAAACATCCAATGATTGTCCGATTTGAGAATCGGTGAGATAGACTCAACTGACGCCCCTGCCAGAATGCGATTGGCGAGATTAATCGCCTGGATGGCATGGTATTTGCCATCGAGCATTTTGCCCCCCACTACACCGTGGCCCAGGAGCAGGGCGCTGCTGCTATAGAGGGGATTGGGCAGCTGCGATCGCAAAATTGCTACCCCTTGTTCAAAGGGAATCAACGGCCCATCAGCAGCCCCATCTCGCAGCTGCCCCGCGATCACGATAGGCCAGTCTTTGGGATAGCCGGCAAATCGCGCTGCGATCGCGGCTGGCTCCAGATTGTTGACTGTCAGATCATTGACGACAATTACCCTGGGTGCATTGGGCAGGTGCTCGATTTCGTGGAGCCTACCCAGGTTAGCCTGACCGGTTTGGGTGGAGTCATTGACCACGATCAGGGTGTCAGCCTGGGTTTGACGCAGTGCCTCTTGAATAGTGTCAGTAACGCTGTGGTTTTCGAAGACCCCCGTCATCCCAGATGCCTCTAAAATGTCGGGACGAATTTGATTAATACCTAAAAAAACAACTGGGGCAGTATCAAACGGGGCAGATCGCTGCTGCATCAGCACGCTGAGCCCCGGATCGTCTGAGACCATGACTAAATCAATGGCAGTGTTTTGGTATTTTGCTTGTAGATAATTAAAAAAAGCCTGTCGATGCGTCAGAGCTGGGTGACGCTTGGCATCTAAAAATTCGTGAAAAACCTGAATCTCTTGTTCGTTATTTTGAAAACCCTGGTCAATGCCGGTCTTTAAGCTAGCGGTCCAAGATAATTCGGGATGATAGGAATGCAGCACCAGAACATTTTTCTGAGCCAGGGCCTTTTGTGCTAATCCAGAGCAGGTCAACAACAGGCCCAGGGTAAAAATGTTAGCAAACCGGATCGCAACCTTAGAAAAATGCATCTGATTTTATAAACAAATCAATAAATTAATATTAATTAATGCGTTACTTTTCATATTCATCATATATCTTCGGCAATTGCCCTAACACGCATCGCATCCATCCCCTATTTGTTAAAATGCCCAATTTTTGTAATTGTTTGCTCCAATGGGGTTGAGCTTATGCGACAGTAAAGCTTTCTATCCTGCTCACAGGTGAGGGGGCCATCATGATTCCTTTTGCAGCTCGCATGGCTCAACTAGGGACCGAGTCGGCGTTTGAGTATCTGGCCAGGGCCAAACAGCTTGAGGCCGAGGGGCAAGAGATGATTCACCTTGAGATTGGTCAGCCTGATTTTCCGACGGCCCCCCATATTTGCGATGCAGCGTACCGGGCGATGCAGGCGGGCTACACCGGCTATGGGCCTGCTGCCGGACTGCCAGAGCTAAAGGCAGCCGTTGTCGAACACATGGCGACTACCCGCGGCCTGTCGGTGCAGCCTGAGCATGTGGTAGTGATGCCGGGGGCCAAACCAGTGATCTTTTTCACGATGTTGGCGCTGGTCGATAGTCAAGATGAGGTGATTTATCCTGATCCTGGGTTTCCGATTTATGAGTCGGTGATTAATTTTGTGGGGGCCAAGGCGGTGCCGCTGCCCTTGCAAGAATCTGTCAATTTTCGGTTCCAACTGGATGATTTACGCAGTCGGGTCTCAGAGCGCACGAAGTTGTTGATCTTGAATTCACCCCAAAACCCGACCGGGGGACTGCTGACGGCTGAGGATTTGGGTGCGATCGCAACCTTAGCCCAGCGGTATGACTTTTACGTCTTGGCGGATGAGATTTACTCGCGCATTCTTTACGAACAGACCCATAACAGTATTGCCAGTCTCCCCGGTATGCAAGCCCGGACGATTTTACTGGATGGCTTCTCTAAAACCTATGCCATGACCGGATGGCGACTCGGCTATGCAGTGGCCCCTTTGGAGATTGCCCAAAAGTTAGAACAGCTGATGATTAACTCCAACTCCTGCACCTGTTCGTTTACCCAAATGGCTGGGGTAACGGCTTTGAAGGGTTCCCAGGATGTAGTTGACAATATGGTAAAAGCGTTTCGTCAACGTCGGGATGCGATTGTTGCCGGGCTTAACCAAATCCCAGGCATCACCTGTACAAACCCTGCCGGTGCGTTTTATGTGTTTCCAAATGTGTCGAAACTGCCCTTAGACGATCAGGCTCTGGCGGACTATCTGATGACGGAGGCTGGCGTAGCTGTCTTACCCGGATCGTCTTTTGGAGACTATGGTAAGGGCTATTTGCGACTATCCTATGCTAACTCGCTGGCTAATATTGAGCGCGCCCTGGGGCAGATTGCTCAGGCGGTGACCCGCTTGAATCACCCGAAAGAATTGCTCGGACACGACGATCCTAAAATTTGAATAGGGGTTGACGAATAGAGTAGATTTTCACGATTTCTTCTCGTTTGATTTCTAGACTTTGCAATGCAGGGGGGACCCGCCGTATATCTGTCGTAACCCGACGGTCTCACACCGTGGCGAACCCCTTGAGGACTCGTTCAAGAGGTTCATATGTCTGTTTCTAAACGCTTGCGCTACCGGTTTAGCCGCTATCGATCTGGGCTGATTGCAGTTGCGATCGCACTCACACTATCTGCGACTACCCTGTTCCCTGGGGTTGCCAGCCCAAAACCAATTTCTCTGGCTGCTACTGAAGACCCCCTTCCCCTATTTGAGAATCTAGGAGACCACCCCTTTGCGATCTCAACAGACTCTGATCTCACTCAACAATATTTTGATCAAGGGTTAATGCTTGCCTATGGGTTTAACCATGCCGAGGCCGCCCGCTCCTTTAAGGCCGCTGCGGAGCAAGATGCGAACTGTGCTATGTGCTATTGGGGGCTAGCCTATGTACAAGGGCCGAATATCAATGCCCCGATGGATGCTGCGGCGGTTCCCACCGCTTGGGAGGCAATTCAACAGGCCAACTCCCTGAGCCGCTTTGCCAATATTCGCGAAAAGTTGCTGATCCGGGCCCTGGCTAAGCGCTATTCACCCGATGAAGCCGCCGATCGGACTCAGCTAGATGGGGCCTATGCCAACGCGATGCGCAAAGTCCACCAGCGCTACCCTGGTAATCCTGACATTGCAGTTCTGTTCTCAGAGGCCTTGATGGATACTATGCCCTGGGCCTATTGGGATGAGCAGGGCAACGCCAAGCCAGATACGGTGGAGCTGCTCGACACATTAGAAGCCGTGCTTGTTGACCACCCTGATCATCCAGGTGCCCTACATCTCTATATCCACGCCGTTGAGAAAGAACATCCTGAACTGGCTGTGGCTGTGGCTGACCGCCTGCGAGGCTTAGTGCCTGACTCGGGTCACCTGGTACATATGCCCTCCCATATCTATGTCCGGGTTGGGCGATACCACGATGCGGTGGAGGTCAATGAGGATGCCATTGAGGCTGACAATGCCTATTTAGCCCGATCCCATGTGCCCAGCATCTATACTGCGGCCTATATGCCCCATAACCATCATTTCAAATGGTTTGGGGCGCTGATGACCGGGCAGCGTGAGATTGCATTGGAGGCAGCCTATGCCACCGGGGATGTGGCCCCTGAGATGATGCGCGATCCGGACTTTGCCGGGGCTTTGCAGCATTATTACTCGGTGCCTCTCTATACGCAGGTGCGTTTTGAGCAGTGGGACGATATCTTGGCGACCCCGGCTCCAGAAGCCGATTTGAAATATCCGCTGGGTATCTGGCACTATGCGCGGGGTATGGCCTTGACGGCTCAAGGGGAGACCGACCAGGCCCAGACAGAGCTGACCGCTGTCAAAGCACTGGCTGCTGAGCCAGAAATGGCAGACATGACCATTTGGGGCTTTAATAGCACAGCTGATATTTTGCACATTGCTGAAGCAGTGCTCAGCGGTGAGATTGCGGCTACCCAGGGTGACTATGATAGGGCTGTCAGCGATTTGCAAAAGGCGGTTGAGCTAGAAGATCAGCTGGTGTATACAGAGCCCCCGGACTGGTATTCACCCACCCGAAACCTGCTAGGGAAGGTGTTGCTAGCGGCCCATCGCTATGGTGAGGCAGAGGATGTCTTTCGGGCTGACCTGGAGGTTTATCCAGCGAACGGTTGGTCTTTATATGGCCTGGCACACAGCCTGCACGCTCAGGATAAAACAACTGAGGCTGGGCAGATCCAGGCCCAATTTGAAGAGGCCTGGCAATATGCAGATATCTCCCTGGAAACATCAAGCTAAAGGTTAGGGAGACAGCAGCGACACAGGAGGAGAGCGGGGGATAAACCTTCGCTTTTCTCCTGTGTTGCAGTCATACCTTCGTATCGCAAGCACGGTATTGGGAATCATCAAGTCGAATGGCACAAACCCAAACGCCGTCCAGCTCACATGAGTGCAGATATCTTTGCCACTATCCCAGATACGTTAATGGTCAGAGAAGTATCGCTGAGGTTATCCCGAAAAGGCTTTTGAGATCAGGTCATCATTGTGGTGACCACCTGATTGGATTCCGAACACTACACGGCTAATCAGTTAACCCGCCTGTATGGCTGGCGCAATTGCTTTAGCAGCCAAGACAGAAGGTCAGCCGACTCCGCACGTATTCCGCCAGAATAGGCAGGACTGTAAGTTGTTGCTCCTCTCTCATCAAAAGCATCTGCCGCTCTAGGTTATCTAGAATTTCTGGTGCTTGCCTCTGACTACGCGGGTAGCAAACGTCGCACTTTAGACTGGCTAGTGAAACGGGTACTTCAGTTAAAACAATCTGAGCGATAATCTTTTTCTGCACTCTAGACAATCGCTCAAAATGCCAGTCCAGTAAGCGACAAATTCTTCCAAAAACTACTGACCCGTGTTCTAGAAACCGAGGGATGCTTCCATCAAACTGTCTTAGAATGTGCTTAGCGGCGGACTCAAGCAGCAGTGGGTTACCCCCGTAGATTGTTACCAACGACTTCCAATCTTGAGAGGAGCCGTAGAAAGCCAAATCACACTCATGTTCAAGAACCTGAAAGATATCTTGAACAATAGCACTATCTAGCCCTTCTAACCTAAGCGATCTCACTGGGTGAAAAAACTCTAGCGCTTCTACATCGCTGACTCGTTCTCGGCTTAGCAACAGCACACAGCTTTGATGGGCGGTCTCACCCAGTCGCAAAAACAGCTCGGTGTAAGGCTCGTAGCCCGATCGATAGCAGCCCGCCTGATCGCCTCCACACAAAATTGACTCAACGTTGTCTAGCACGAGCAAGCAGCGGTGACAACTCAGATACCTCAGAAGCTCGCGAATCATAGCATCTACGGTTACTGCAAGGCCCACATCTTGGTTACACAAAAAGAACAGTAGTTCGTGCAGCAAATCTTCGGGTGATCGTGCATTCATCCGCCGCCATATCACAAACTCAAAATCGGACTGTGGCGGCTGCTCAGGCTGTAAGACTGCTTTATCCAGCAGTCGCTTGACCAAACGCGTTTTGCCCATACCTGCAAAGCCATTGACTTCTATGAGCCGACACTCTTCTCTAAAAATCCAATGGTTTAGCGTCTCAAGTTCTCGCTCTCGCCCATAGAAAATGCCAATATCTGGCGCTTCACCCCAGTCTTCTCGCAGGCAAGTCCTCGCAGCAGTTACTATGCTGGGGGTGATGTCCAGCACCTGACAAAAAGCAATGAAGCTGCGATCGCGAATGGGCGTCCCTTGCAGAAATCGTTCCCAGGTTTGCAGGCTACAACCGTAGGCGTAGGGGCCGCCTATCTGCCACTTACCGCTAGGCTCTAAGATTTCGCTTGCCTCCATCAGCCATCTGTCATCGCCCACCTTCCATCCTTTCTGGGTAATAGCTTGTTTGATCTGGACCAGACCTTTCTGAGACGCTTGCATAGACGACATAGGTATTTTGACTAAATACATAAGCGGGGCATATCGAGCCTTTAGCTCAAAGTTAAGATATGGCCACACATGAAAAAGTATGCAATCAGGTTAAACTCATCACCGAGGGCGACTCTGGTGATGGTCTTCAGAGCCGGACGTGCCTGTCTTTAAACATCCGGCTCCTCTCTAGGATGAATAGGTATTCGGGGTACTGCCCTCATTCATATACTCTATGAAAACTGGCTGTACTGTAAAGCAATTACCAACTTTTTTAAGCGGTATCTGCCTTTCCAGGTTGTCTAGAATCTCTGGGACTTGTCTTTTGAAAAATGATGAGCAAGCATTTTTTTTGAGACTGGTCATTGAAGCCAACGCTCGGCTGCTGGCAAGTTGATACATGATTTCTTTCTGCACTTCAGATAGGCGATCAAAGTGCCAATCTAAACAGCTACGAATTTTGCCAAATACAGTCAGGTTCTGCTGCAAAAACGCAGGTAAACTACCATCAAATCGCCGTAGGATATGTCTCGCAGCGGTTTCTAACAGCATAGGATTGCCACCATAGATAGAGACTAACGTCTCCCAATCTTGGGGTGAGCCGTCAAAAGCTGAGTCGCGAACATATCCAATCACTTGAAAAATTCTCTGCACAGCTGCTGTATCTAGCCCGTTTAGGGTAAGCGATCGCACCGGATACAGCCCTTCCATATCTTCGATATCTCTGAGCTTTTCGCGGCTGAGCAACAACGTACAGCTCTGGTGTGCCGTTTCACCCAGCCGATGAATCAGATCTTCATATGCTTCGTAGCCTGGTCGATAACAACCGGCACAATCTCCCCCCTGTAAAATTGATTCAGCGCTATCCAAAATTAGCAAACATCGATGCTGTTTCAAATATTGCAAAAGTAGGTCAATTAAGTCTTCTTTAGTCTGGGGCAAATGGGTTTCTCGGTGATTTGAGAGAACTGTAATGAGTTCACTCAGCAAAGATTGGATGGGCTGTGCATTCAGCCGTCGCCATATCAGATAGTTAAACTCTTCTCGAATAAAGCTAGTCAGCTGCGAGCTGGCTCTATCTAAGGCACCTCTGACAAGGCGAGTTTTGCCGATGCCTGTAAAGCCGACGATGCTGATCAGACGACAGTGTTCTTGGGCTATCCAACCTTCCAACGTTTTTAGTTCAAGCTCTCGTCCATAGAAGGTGGGTGCTTCTGGGGCATTACCCCAGTCTTCTCGCAGACAGCTGTTCGTTTCGGCAACCTCTTCAGGATGAATGGCGAGCGCCTGACAAAAGGCAACGAAGCTGCGATCGCGAATGGCAATCCCTTGCAAAAATCGCTCCCAGGTCGGCAAACTACAGCCATACGCATAAGGCCCATCCACTTGCCAACTGCCATCGGGTTCAAGAATTTTACTGGCTTCTACTAGCCATCTGTCATCACAAACTTTCCAACCCTTTTGGCTGATGGCCTGTTTAACCTGTGCAAGCCCCTTTTGAGAAACTTTTAGAGAGGGCATGAGCGTTTCTGTTAAATAGTGGACTTGGGTGCGGCAGGCGTCGCGACGCCTTTGGCTATCGCGTGACTCTCTGGACAAGCCCCGCTCAAAGGTTGCTCGGCGCTCACGGGAGTAAGGTACGAATATCGCAAACTACGGTGTCTGGCCCCTCGATAGGTCAACATGGCAAAGCCTCTGACAGTCAGTGGATGCTGAATCTTGCGAAATGACCGTTTAACGCCGCGATAGGTGCCAGTTTCTGTAGACGGCACAGTTGTTAACTCAATCGACTGGGGCTGATATTGAATGCCACGGTAAGTCAGTTTCACAGCAGGCTCTCCTTATAAGGCAAAGTGTATTGAGGCTTAGGAGCCTTGGGAAAACAACGAATCAATTCGTCTACTCCAGCTCGCTTAGTCCTCATGTGTTCATTCAACCGGACGACTGACTAAGTTCGCGCTTAAGAATGACTGACTTGGCACTGGTTAATGACTGACTTAAAGTCAGTTTTTTCCTAACTTTGATCCGTTTTGACTGATTTCGTTCTGACTTTGATGCGTTCTGACTTTCGTATTTTATGATTGAGTCATTGGCGATGTGAGGTCTGTATGTCTAGATCGCTCAGGGTCCAAAATAGCTGCATTAGCAAGGTTAAACTGGCACTTAAGCGCAATGGTTTTCCTAGCCAACGTGCCCTCGCTGAGGAAGCAGGGTTTGCCCTAGCTACCGTCAGCAATTTTATGACCGGTAAGCCTGTTGATTACTCGACTTTTGCCGAACTCTGTCAAAGATTAGCGTTAGATCTCAGAGAAGTTTCTACATTGGGGTGTCCTGATTTGTCATCCCAAATAACAGATCAGATGACAGAAGAGAACTCTGACACACCCCAGCCAAGCGATGTTACCCAGGACACATCCCCTCGCTATCCCAACGGTTCAGTGCCGCTTGGCTCCCGTTTTTATCTAAAGCGCACACCTTTTGAAGATCAGATTTATCGAGAAATTAGAAAGCCAGGGGCGTTAGTCCGAATCAAAGCACCCAGAGAGATGGGCAAGACTTCGCTACTGATCCGAGCGCTCGACTTTGCTAAGCACCTGGGCTACCGCACCATTAGCCTAAATCTAGAGCAGGTTGATCAGGCAATCTTGAGCGACCTAAATCAGTTTCTGCGCTGGCTGTGCGCCAATATTGCTCATGGGCTACAGCTACAGCCAAGGCTAGATGAATATTGGGATGAGGATCTAGGCAGCAAAATTAGCGCGACCCTGTATTTTCAAGACTATCTGATAGCCTCCGATGACACGCCTCTTGTCTTGGCGTTAGACGAGGTCAATCAGATTTTTGAGCATCCTCAAGTGGCAAGAGATTTTCTCCCGCTGCTGCGGTCCTGGTACGAAGAAGCCAAGACTCTGCCTGCCTGGCAAAAGCTTCGTCTGGTTGTAGTTCACTCGACAGAGATTTATGTCTCTCTCCAGCTTGATCAGTCCCCGTTCAATGTGGGATTGCCAATTCAGTTAAATACTTTCAGTCAGGAGGAAGTACAGCAATTAGCTCAGCGCTACGGACTCGATTGGAAAGATGAAGAGAAGGCTAAGCAGCTGATGGACTTGGTTGGAGGCCATCCTGCGCTGATTCATACAGCGCTCTATCACCTTAGTCAGGAAGAGATAACGTTTGAGCAACTGCTAGAAACTGCATCCACAGCCACTGGAATATATCACAACCATTTGCGGCGTCATTGGGCGACCTTGGAAAATCAACCTGAGTTAGCTCAAGCGCTTGATGATGTGCTGAAGGCTACTGAATTTGTTTCCTTAGATCCTATTTTGACTCATAAGTTGATGAGTATGGGGGTCATTAAACAATCAGGCGATAGCGCGATCGCAGCCTGCGAACTGTATCGACAATATTTTGAAAATCAAAAGAGGTAATATGATCGCTATCGACAATAATGTCAAGCATTGGGAAGACCTTATTCATAACGATGAGCCTATTGACGAGAACGATCCAAATTATGA
>JBCCRZ010000188.1:0-9687 GCA_039200855.1 Cyanobacteria bacterium P01_D01_bin.44
GACAAGGTAGTGAACGTTCATATTGCTAGCTACGAAGACAATAATGAACTCACCGGTATGTTGATTCATCGGGGGGCCATCCTTAAGACATTGCTCGACTATTTGCCCGAAGACTGTTTGCAAACCAATGCAAAGCTACAAGCTATCGAGCAAACTGACGAGCAGGTCACCGCCCACTTTACAGATGGCAGCGCCTGGCAAGGCGATGTCTTGGTAGGGGCCGACGGCATTTTTTCCACCGTGCGTGAATACGTTAATGCAGGTGTTGAGCCTAACTATCTGGGGGATATCGTCTGGCGTGGCATCGTTCCAGATACGGAGTTCTGTGTAGACGGCAATTTCAAAGTCTACATTCGCACCCAGGGCATTTACGCCAACTTCTTTGATATCGGCTTTGGTCAAACCCATTGGGGTTTCTTCATTGAGAAAGATCAGGAGCCCGATGAAGTCGGCAAAGGTCGCCCTAACGATGTGTCAATGCCCACCCAGGAGCTATCAAAGCTGCCCGAGGTGGCCCGCCGCATCATCGACTCTACGCCTCCCGAAGATATCAAGTGCCGTTTCTCCTACGACATTGATATCTTGCCAACCCTCCACAACGGTCGCGTGATTTTAATTGGCGACGCCGCCCATGCCAAGAGCCCCACCCGAGCTCGGGGCATGACCGCTGGGTTAGAAGATGCTCTGGCCCTATCTAGTCACCTATCTGCAGGCGGTACCGTCGAACAAATGCTCAGCGCCTTCGAGACTGAGCGAATGCCCATCGTGCATGAGTATCAGCGCTCTAGCCGAGAAATCAGCATGAAAACTGGCCGCCTTCGCAAAAAAGCGGCATAAGAAAAAATAGTTCTGAGTTTTGAATTTTGAGTTTTAGGCTGGGTTGCTTACTCAAAATGACCTGTGGGAAGCCGCTCAGGCGTCCATAAAACTAAGCACTCAAAACTAAGCACTCAAAACTAAGCACTCAAAACCAATCCGCTATCATTCAAGCCATACTCTATTGTTTGATCGCTTTTATGTCGTCCGAGAAATCAGAAATCGCTCTACCTACGGTCACCTACGACAGGTTTCGAGTGCCCCTGGCTTTTTTACGCAACTGTGGCACTTGGGAGGGCACTGCCCGCCGCATTGACAAAACGGGTCAGCAGGTTGACGAACATTTGGTGCGGGTCAAGATTGAGGTTACAGACGCCAGCTACGTGCAGACCAACACCGTTCGCATCGGAACCCCTCGAGAAGTCACCGCCAGCTATTACGGCAATTTTTTAGACGGCACCCTGGCCTTTCCTTTAACTGATGAGGTGTATACCCTCGGTGGCGAGAAAGCGACTGCGTTTTCAGGGGTTGCCTGGGCCGTGACAGACGACCTGATCGTGTATCGAGGTAGCCGTACCCTGCAAACCATTAAGACCTATTACAACGAAATCATCACCCTGGTCGATAACAATCACCGGGTCAGAACCACCCAGCTATTTGAAGATGGAGTCTATAAATTGGTCACCATGATCGATGAATTTCGCACCATGTAGGGTGGATTCTATTTTTGGCCTGCCCTGAAAACCTCGTCAGCCGTCAGCTGGTCTAAGGTAAGTACCAAAAACTTAGCAATCAACAAAAACTTAGCAATCAACATGTGAAGCCAGGTAGGGGGAGGCATTTTTACTAACGCCCCATCAACCAACTCGTAACGATTATCCGTGCCATCATCATGAGTCAGATAATCCTCAAACGTGAACTTATCTTGAGTGGCTTGAATACTTGTCACGGTCATTACCCTAAATATGGGGATCAACAAGCTAGATAAGATTAATCTAGCATTGAGATTTAGCTATGAAGGTTTAATGGTTTATTTCAAGGCTTCTGCGGGTGGTATTGCGGGTTAGCGGATTCCATACATCGAGTTCTGCGGCAGAGCGACCGAGGAGCTTAGCTCGTTGATCAGGGGCTAGCCCATACACCATTGAAAAATCAGCCCCAGCGATACTTGCTACCGCGCTCAGGTCAACACCAGTCAGATCAGCCGCCCGCAGGTCCGCGTTTTGCAATTCCGCTCCGCTGAGGCGAGCATTTCGCAACGAAGCCCCGGTCAGAAAGGCCCTCTGTAAATTGGCGCTGCTTAGGCTGACTTCCGAAAGATTAGCCTGGGTCAAGTCAGCCCCGCTGAGGTAGGCCCCCAACAGCTTGGCTCCAGATAAATTTACCTTCCGTAGATCAGCTGTATTCAAAAAAGCCCCGTGTAGCACAGCTTCTGGTCCTATCGCTCCCGAACGGGTTGGTGCAAATCCATCTGGCCAGCGAGTTAACTCATCGTATAAAGCGACTTCTAGCTTGGCGTCGGTGAGGGTTGCGTTGGTCAGATTAGCCCCTCTTAGATCGGCTCTAAAGAGATAAGCTCCGGTTAAATTTGCACCGCTTAAGTCAGCCCTCAAAAAGCTCACGCTGCGCAGATCGGCATTTTGTAGCTGGGCGTTTTGCAACTGGGCATGAGTGCAGTTAACGCCAATCAGGTGACCTTGACTCAGGATTGCGTTTTGTAAATTTGCCCCTTGTAGATTGACCCGATAGAGGTCAAAGGCACTCAGATCCTGGCCCTGCAAATCAGCTTTAACCAGCTCTCTTTGGGCCGTCAACCTGAGCATCAGCGGGGCCGATAGACTCTGCGTTATCATTTCTCAATCAATCCTTTGCTGATTAGACTTCTAGTCAGACGGGTATCTACTTGATACGCTGATCGTTAGTCTACTACGGAGCCGAGGAGACAATTAAATGGTGTTTACGCCACCAATGACCATGATGGATTTCTTCCGCAAGAGCGAAGGCGTCTGGTTTACTCAACGAGCTGTCCATCATTTTGACTCAGTGGCCGATGAGTCAGGGGAGTCTAATCTGATCGTTAAAGTGGTCGAGGCGGATGACCCTCGCATCGTCGAGATCTGCAAAAGTCAAGGTGTCGATCCAGCAAAATCCGTGGGTGGAGCTGAGTTTTCCTGGCAGTCGAATACTAAGGAATTTACCTACGATGCTAAGTATGCGGCGGTTTTGGTGGATGTGCCCGATGATGACAGTTTGTTGAGCGGTCAATTAGTTCGCGATCGCGGCTACGTTGAAAATATGCCTGTGGTGGGGCGTTACTGGTTTGCCCAGGACGGTGTGCTCACCATCGACAACGAATACGAAAAAAATCAGGGACAAGAACGCTGCTGGTTTATCACCGATGACTTTCGCGTCAGGGTCAGTACCACCCGGCTCGTCAACGGCGTTAATCTCATGGCCTATTGCTCCGAGCGGCGCTTTGTGACGGATGATGACCTGGCAGCGATGGTTGCACAGCATCAGAAGTAAAGTACCCACATTACAGAATGTATCTTTGTCTTTAATAAAGAGGGATGTCTCTCCAGCAATCTCCTATGCTCGTTAGAGGGTAGTGATCGTCCCGAACTAGTCGTCTCATCACACGAATAAAATGTATCGCCCTTTTTTAGAGCATTTAGAAAAAGCTTTATTTCAACAATTTGAGTTGCAAAAGCGAGCTATTCCCAAAGGGCTCGAGTCTAAAGTGAGTGAGCGTGGACGTAACCCAGCCACGATTCAAAGCTGGTGTTACCAGTGCCCAGAGCTAAGGAAGATCCGCTATACCTATATAGATGCAGGTCCAGGGGCACAGATTTTCAACAGTGTTGTTTATCCTAACCACTGTTACGATGTTCCGCTGTTAGGCATTGACTTTCTTTCGTTTGGCAAGGTTAAAAATCTGATTGTTCTGGATTTTCAACCCCTGTTTCAAGACGAGGCCTATGAGGCTAAATACATTACCCCTTTGAAGGCACTGCACGATCGCTATCCTGATCTGTCCCAAGGGCTAGAGATGAAGTTCTACGATGCGAATCAGTACTTCTCTAAATATTTGCTGTTTGCAAAAACAGATGAGGAAACCGTCTCAACTCGATTATTTGAAGCTTTCAAAGATTACTTAGATCTTTACTGGAAAATTTTGGCAGCGGCAGAACCTGCTACGACCGATGCAGAGGTTGAAAGAGTTAAGCAGGCTCAGCGGAACTACGACCAGTACAGCGCTGAGCGGGATCCGGCCCATGGTTTATTTACCAGCTACTTTGGCAGTGAGTGGTCAGACCGTTTCTTATATGAGTTTTTGTTTGAGGACGCCACCCCAGTTGCGGTTGAAGCGCGGTAGCTATGACTTTATATCAACCGTTTTTAGATCATGCGATCTCATCTCTCCAAGATCGCTTAGTGCTGTCTGACTACCCCATCCCTGAAGGGTTTGAAACTAAATCTGCGGTTACGGGCAAAGGCAAGCGAGAGACCATCGTCACGACGACCAGCTATGCCTATGCCTCGTCAAAGCTACGCCAAATCAGAGCTGCTCACGTACAAGGCGGGAGTGCCCTACAGGTTCTCAATTTTGTCATTTTCCCTCGACTTAATTACGATCTGCCATTTTTTGGCGCTGACCTGGTCACCCTACCCGGCGGACATCTGATTGCCCTCGATATGCAACCCCTGTTTCGAGACGATCCTAGCTACCAGCACAAATACACCGAGCCGATTCTCCCCATCTTTGAGAAACATCGGGCTAATTTAGAGTGGGGCGGCGATTTCCCTGAGGATGCCCAAGCCTTCTTTTCGCCCGCTTTTTTATGGACTCGACCGAGTGCTGACGCCACGGTCGAGTCCCACGTCTTTGACGCTTTTAAGGATTATCTCAACGCCTACCTAGACTTTGTTGAGCAGGCAGAGTTGGTGCGCGATTCGACCCAGCTGAGCGCCATTGAGCAAGCTCAGCTCCGATACATTCGCTA
This sequence comes from Cyanobacteria bacterium P01_D01_bin.44, assembly GCA_039200855.1. Lineage (GTDB taxonomy): Bacteria > Cyanobacteriota > Cyanobacteriia > Phormidesmidales > Phormidesmidaceae > SIO4C1. The sequence goes on from JBCCRZ010000188.1 coordinate 4,821, forward strand.
TCGCGCCGAGAAAGATCCGGCCCGCGGTATGTTTACTCGATTTTATGGCCCCGAATGGACTGAAGAATACATCCACGGCTTTCTCTTTGATCTAGAGCGTCAGCAACAAGTCGCTTAAATTAGCCCTGACGCCTCTCATAATCTGGTCTTAGTAGACTCCAATTGTTAAGTCTTGTGAATTTTCGAGGCTTTTTTTGAGCCTATGCCTAGTTTTTTGAGTACGGAATTCACTTTTAAGGGCTCAGAAGCCCCCTATCAACCCTTGAAAAACCTGCTAAAAGCTGACAATTTTTAACATATTGAGGGGCCGTTACATTGTATAAAGATAACTGGACGGCCCTGATGCAGGTAATCCTGCCACACGTTAGTAGATGGGGTATCAATTTAAGTCAAAGAGAATGAAGTTTTTTGAACTTTCTTAGATCCGTGTCTTATTCGCTTTAATCTTCAAAGGTGGGTGAGTAAGTTCACTGAGATATTTCGAAGGCTTTCTTTGATATAGAGGCTTTTTGATCTGTCTGCATTTACTCGTCCAACACTTAATTAAGGTTGTTTTTCAACCGCATGTTACGAAGGGGTTTTACCTCCGTTATCTGCAAACACCATTCGACGAATCAAATTTAGGAGATTAAATCTATGTTTGATGCGTTTGCTAAAGTCGTCTCCCAAGCCGATGCCCGGGGCGAGTATATCAGCAATGCTCAATTAGACGCGCTTAATCAGATGGTTGCCGACGGCAACAAGCGCATGGATATCGTTAATCGCATCACCGGTAATGCGTCCGCAATTGTTGCAAGCGCAGCACGGTCGCTTTTTGCAGATCAGCCTCAGCTGATTGCACCAGGTGGCAATGCTTACACCAGCCGCCGTATGGCCGCCTGCCTGCGTGATATGGAAATCATTTTGCGCTATGTGACCTACGCAATGTTCTCTGGCGATGCCAGTGTTTTAGATGATCGCTGCCTGAACGGTCTGCGTGAAACCTATGTCGCATTGGGCACGCCTGGTGCATCCGTTTCAGTCGGCGTTCAAAAGATGAAAAGCGCAGCGATCGCAATTGCCAATGATAAGAGTGGTATCACCCCTGGTGATTGCACCAGCTTAATTTCTGAGCTAGGTGGTTACTTCGATCGTGCAGCTTCTGCTGTTGGTTAATTCCGGGTCGCGGTCTGACCGTGAGCAAAGGTTTATACCTTAAGACGACATCTTTTGAAAATCCTTGGGAGAGATTAAACGACAATGAAAACTCCTCTGACTGAAGCCATTTCTGCGGCTGACTCACAGGGTCGCTTCTTAAGCACAAGTGAAATGCAATCCGCCTTCGGACGTTTCCAGCGGGCTAAGGCAGGTTTAGAAGCGGCTCGTACATTAAGTTCTAAATCAGATAGCTTGGCTTCTGGTGCGGCACAAGCTGTTTACAACAAATTTCCTTACACCACTCAGATGCCTGGTCCTACCTATGCCTCTGACCAGCTTGGTAAGGACAAGTGCGTTCGTGACATCGGCTACTATCTGCGGATGATCACATACTGCTGTGTAACCGGTGGTACTGGCCCCATGGATGACTATCTGGTGGCAGGTATTGCTGAGATTAATCAGACCTTTGAGCTGTCTCCGAGTTGGTACATCGAAGCTCTGAAGTACATCAAGGCTAATCATGGTCTCAGCGGTGATGCTGCTGGTGAGGCGAATACTTACATCGACTACGCTGTTAATGCTCTGAGCTAGTTGATGCGTTAATTGATGTTTCTGCCATTTTTTAGGTTGGACTTCAATTTATCCCAGAGGGGTATGCGGTTACGGGCTTTAGCCCAGTGATTGTTGTCTTCTCTGGGATTTGTTTTGTTAACGACATTCAAACGGTGGCTATCCTGGCTATAACCTTATGACAACGCCTCATTCTCCTGACGGTCAGCCGTTGACCCTTGATCAGGCGCTGATCAATATCAAGCAAACTGAGGATCCGGGGCTGCGTTACTATGCGGCCTGGTGGTTGGGTCGCATGCGAGTTACCAGCTCGGAAGCTATAGAGAGTTTGTTGGTGGCTCTGCAAGATGCCACCGATCGCTCGCCTGATGGGGGGTTCCCACTCCGGCGCAATGCCGCTAAGGCGCTGGGCAAGCTTGGTGATTTGAGCGCGGTGCCAGCTTTGATACAGTGCCTGCAGTGCAAGGACTATTACGTTAGAGAATCTGCGGCCCAGGCCTTAGAAATGCTGGGAGACAGCAGCTGTGTCCAGCCGCTACTCGGTTTGTTAGAAGGGGGCGTAGCGGCGGCAGTGCAAGTGCCTGGAAAACCCTATTTGGTGCAGCCCTACAATGCCATATTAGAGGCCTTGGGTACGCTGGGCGATGCTTGCTTGGTCCCTACCGTCGAGCCCTTCTTAACCCATGGCACGCCACAGGTCCGCAATGCAGCGGCGCGGGCGATGTATCAGTTTACGGGACAGGCTCACTATGCTGAGAAGCTGGTTGAGATTTTACGGGGTGACGAGCTGCAGTTGCGCCGCTCAGCCTTGATGGACCTGGGCGCGGTGGGTTATGTCCCGGCGGCGGATGCGATCGCAACCACCCTGGCCGAAAACAGCATGAAGCTGATTTCCCTCAAAGGCATTCTTGAGCACCAGCTAAAAAACGAAACCCAAGTGCAGAGGCACAAAGCCGAGCCTGCCCTCTCTGAAACGGCCACATCTATCATGCAGCTGATGGATAATTTACTCTAGAGGTTAGAACCCAGAATCCAAAATCCAGAAAGGGGTTTGGTGTTAGAGATCCAAACCTAAAACCCAAAACCTAACCCACTCCCCACCATCCACTCCCATTCCCCCCTTCATCCATGGTCCAAACCCAGCCTTGCTCTGGTTCAGATCGGTCAGACACTTTTGCCTCAGCCCTACAGGCGGTGAATACAGCCGACTCAGCCCAGGGTCTGATTGATGCGGTCGAGGCATTCTCCGTTCTAAAAGACGAGCGGGCAATTCCAATGTTGATTGAGGTATTGGGGTTTAATAACCCTGGTGCAGCTGTCGCTGCCGTTGAAGGCCTCATCCAAATTGGCATACCCGCAGCGACAGCACTGCTCAAGCAGTTGGACGACTATAACTACGGCGCACGGGCCTGGGCAATTCGAGCGCTAGCGGGCATCGGTGACCCCCGCGGGCAAGATTTGCTGCTCCAAGCAGCGGTCGAGGACTTTGCCATGAGTGTGCGACGGGCGGCAGCCCGAGGGTTGGGGACGATTCGCTGGCATGAGATCCCCTTTGCTGAGCGTCAGGGGCGGCAGCTGCGATCGCAAACGGCTTTACTTAAAGCCACCCAGGACGAGGAGTGGGTGGTGCGCTATGCCGCTATTGTCGGCCTGCAAGCCCTCGCCACCGCCCTAGACCCACCCCAGTCCGCAGAGCCCTTGGCAACCATCCATAAACACCTGCAGACCCTGGTGGCCCAAGACGATACCCTTACGGTTCGGGCTCGCTCCCGATGGGCTTTACAGTCCATCGAGGCGCATTTGAACAGGCGCATTTGCAGCTGATCGGCTGCCCACCAGCATCAGCTATCCTTCGGGTGCGGGCTCCTTAGTTGCAGATTCCTCAGGAGTTGCAGATTCCTCAGGGGTGGCCTCCGCAGATTCCTCAGGGACGAACACTTCATCTGTGGCCTTTTTACTTGCGGACGTTTTGGCTGCGGATGACTGCTCACCAGAGACAAATGGCGCATTACTTTTGGGGGCTAAAGACGGTAGGGCAAACATCTGTTTAACCTTGAGAGCATACCAAAGCCCAATCAGTAATAGCCCGTGGGCAACCGCCGTGAGCTGCGCGTAGGGCGACACCGAAAAGTCATAAATCGTCACCCAATCCCCCACAATTTGTAGCGATGTAAACGAATAAATTGGATAAAACACCGCCGAATAAACCAGCTGCGCTGCGGCAAAGGTGGTCAGGATTTCTTTGTAAATCGGCTTTTTAACTCGCTTGATTAAAGGAATCGCCAGTAAACCCAGAGCAATTGATACTAAATTGCCGCTCAGGGCGATCCACCAGTCTTCAAGGGGGGTATAGTCCCCCACAGAAGTCACATAGCCCCAGGCAATCCGCCATTGAAAGTCGATCAGCCGCCCGCCGACCTGCCAGACTGCGATCGCATGCCCCAGTTCATGGAAAAATACACCCATCGGGATCAGCAAAAAGGCCGCTACCCGCTGAGCCAAAAATCGATCTTGTCGCGTGACCTGATCGTCCCAAAAGCTCTGCCACTGCCCCCTCAGTCGCCACAGTGTATCTAGACCAATGGCCCCATACAAGAGTGATAAAACATCGAACCCCATGCTGCTCCTAGTGTTGCTGATGACAAGTATTGCTGATTATTAGAGCCTGTTAAGTTTCACGACTATAGCCCCATTTGAAAGTAGAGTGTCTAGACTGAGAGGGGAAAATTTAGCCAAGGCAGACGCCAATAGATATTACGGAGTATCAAGGCTGACTTGCAAATTCCAAAGTCGCGGGTTAACGTGGCATAAGACCAAACATAAAAAGAATCTTAAGTTTTTAAAAACTGCTTTGCCTAGTATTTGTTCAGTGAGGCAAACAAGATGAATTCTCAACTACTCCATATGCTTTGGGTGGCTGTGAGCGAAACCCCCTCTCACTTACTAGCCCGTTTTGACGATAAAGCACTGAGTACCCACTTGATTAATAGCATCGAAAACCGGGTTCCGCTCAGTCGCGAAGAGCAAAACGCCATGGGGAACTACATCGCCTCTAGGACCCCCCTGATTCGAGAGCTGGCTTTCCAGTAAACGCTCTAAAGCCCTGTGCTGGGACCGATTTGGTGTCAGGTATGGTTTGGCGATTTTGTGAGTCTAAGCC
>JBCCRZ010000189.1:0-9678 GCA_039200855.1 Cyanobacteria bacterium P01_D01_bin.44
ATTACACTGCACGCTCCTACTGAAGATATTTCAGCAGGCTTAACTGAGACAGTGACTGCGCTTCCACTGACTGCTGAGTCTGTGCCATTTGTGCATAACTCAGGTAGACGCCCGTTTGCGATCGCAAACGTCATGGCCCAGGCAACCAATCTGGATAACCTCTATCAGATCACCGTCACCGAGCTCCGCAAGCGGTTGGTCGCAGACCGGGTCGTGATCTATCAATTTCAATCTGCCACCCACGGCACCGTCATCGCCGAATCCCTCACCTCTGGCTATCGTCCGGTTTTGGGGCAGGCATTGGCTGCTTTAGCCTTTGGCGCAACGACCACTCAGGACTATCAGCAACAAGCGGTTGTCAGCATTCAGGATATTTCAGAAGAGGCGGCTACAGCCTATCAGGTACAACTTTTCCAACGCTTTCAGGTGCAGGCCAGCCTTAGCCTACCCCTCTTTTTAGACGATCAGCTATGGGGCTTGTTAGTCGTTCAAAATTGTGCGGCTCCCCGTCAATGGAGCGATACTGAGATTGCCCTCCTCTATCAAGTCGGGACCGAACTCGTCCTTAAGCTTCAGCCACTCCGTTTTCAGGCCGAAAGACAGTTGCTTTCTAATGTGAGTGAAAAGCTCCGTCAGGCAACTGATCAAGAAACAATTTTCCGGAGCATCACTCGAGAAGTTAAGAAACTCCTCCATGTCGATCGTGTTGCCATTTGTCAGTTTCGCCAAGATTACAGCCTTCAGTTTGTCTCTGAATCAAAAGTGGGTCAAGTAGCCCCTATGCTCGATGTTGTTTTAGCAGATAGTCATCTGCAAAAGCACGAAGGTGGTATCTTTCAGCAATCTGAACCCTTTATTGTCAATGACGTTGAGAAAGCGCCGACACTCACCCCCTGCCATGTCGAGAATCTGATGGATTTTGACATTAAAGCCTGCGCGATTGTTGCTATTTATCAGGGGCAGAAACTTTGGGGTTTGCTAGGAGCCTATCAACACAGCGGTGCTCGATATTGGGATCCCAATGAAATTAAATTGCTGTCCCAAATTGGCAACCTTGTCGGCGTGAGTCTGCATCGGTTAGAACTCATGGAGGAAATGGCCAGAGCCTCTGAGAACCAGGAAGCTTTGCCTGAAATCATCAGTAAAATTAGTAATACTGCCTATGCCGAAAAGATTTATCAAACCGCTGTGCAAGAGGTTCGAAATCTTCTCAATGTAGAGCGTGTCTGCATCTACAAGTTTCGCCCAGACTATTTTGGTGACTTTATTTATGAAGCTGGCTCTGGTGGATGGCCCTCACTGGTTGGAAGTGCCTGGGAGGATACCTATGTTCAAGAAAATCAAGGAGGCCGATTCCGCAATACTGAGCAGCCTTTTCTGGCAGATGATGTTTATACAGCTGGGTTGAGTGAATGCCATATTCAGACCTTAGAGCATTTTGGCGTTAAATCTTTCTTGATCGTTGCGATTAGGCAGGAAGGTAAACTTTGGGGTTTGTTGAGTGCCTTTCAACACAGTGGCCCTCGTCATTGGCTAGAGAGCGATGTCAAAGTTTTACAAGACATCAGTCGCGAGATGGAAGCGAGTCTAAAAGGAGCCGATTATGTCGCCCAGTTGCAAGCGCAATCGGCCCAGATGACCAAAGCGGCTCAGATTGGTCGTTCGGTTTCCGAAATTATTCCACAGATTCTGCAAGCCCAGGAAACTGAGCAGATTGTGAAGGTCACCCAGCGGACAGTGCGGCAACTGCTGAAATGCGATCGCGTCGCTTTCCATCGCTTCAACCTTGACTGGAGTTCCAAACTACTTGATGAATCAAGGGCAAAAAATCAGGCAAATACAGATTTGACGGAAAATCTACAGGCAATTTGGCCGAAGACTGATTTGCAGGAAACCCAGGGAGGCCCCTATCGAAATAAAGAAAATTTAGTGGTCAACAACATCTATGCGGCCGATCATCTACCGTCAGAGATTGAAATACTTGAAGAACTTGGCATTAATGCCTACATGGCAGTGCCCATCTTTAATAAAGGTCAACTTTGGGGTGTGCTAAGTGCCTATCAAAATGAGACACCCCGTTCGTGGGTTGAAGCTGAGATTAATGCCCTGAAACAAATTGGCTTGCAGGTAGGCACTGCTATCCAACAAGCAGACTACCTAAAACGGTTAGCCCTAACCACCCAGCAAGAACAGCTGATTAGCAAAATTATTGACCGTTTACGCAAAACAACCGATCTACCCCAAACCTTAAAAACAGTAGCTCGCGACATTCGTGAAATGCTCCAGGCTGATCGGGTCGGCATGTATCAATTTGATCCAGCCACCAACTACAGCGTCGGTGAGTTTGTCGTAGAAGATGTTGCCACAGACGTACGCTCGGCTATGGCCAATCGGATACAAGATAAATGCTTTGCTGACGGTCAGGCAGAAAACTATCAAAAGGGACGCTATTGGGTCGTCAATGATGTTAGCACCCTTGACCTTCCTGATTGCTTAGTCGAGCTACTGGCTGAGTTACAAGTCCGGGCCAGCTTAGTCATCCCCCTAATGAAAGGAGAAGTGCTCTGGGGTCTATTTGCCATTCATCAGTGCCAGGGGCCTCGCGAGTGGCAAGAACTGGAAATAGAGTTTGCCCATCGGATTGGCACCCAGCTCAATCTGGCATTACAGCAGGCTGACTATTTAGAACAGCTACAGGAGAAAAATAGTGCTCTAGAAGCCACAGTAAAGCGGGAAAAGGAATCCAAAGAACTCTTACAGCGGCAGGTCATGCAGTTGCTGACGGAGGTTCGCCCCGCACTAGAAGGGGATCTAACCGTGCGGGCCCCGATCACAGAAACTGAGGTGGGCACGGTTGCTAGTGCCTATAATAATACGCTGCAGAGTCTCCAGAAAATCGTCTTGGAAGTGCAACAAGCGGCTGGCCAGGTCGGTCAGACGTCTCAGCTCAGTGAAGCCTCTGTCAAATCCCTCAATACAGAGGCTCAACAGCAAGCCAACTCCCTAGAGCAGACCCTCAAGCGTGTCCAAGAAATCATGAGCTCCACGGATGTCGTTGTTGATGATGCCCAGCGTGTAGAGGTCGCTGTACAGCAGGCCAATCAAACCGTGAAAATCGGAGACACGGCCATGAACCGCACGGTCGATGGCATCATGGCGATTCGCTCTACTGTGGCCGACACTAACCAGCGGATCAAGCAGCTCAGCGAATCATCGCAAAAGGTGTCTAAGATTGTCAGCTTGATCAGCCACTTCACCACCCAAACCCAGCTGCTCTCCTTAAATGCTTCTATCGAAGCGACCCGTGCCGGTAAGTATGGTCGAGGATTTGCCGTCGTCGCCGACGAGGTCCGGTCCCTCGCTCGTCAGTCTGCAGAAGCCGCGACCGAGATTGAACAATTGGTCCAAGAGATTCAAATCAACACTGCAGAAGTCTCAACTGCTATGGAAACCGGTATTCAACAGGTGGCAGAAGGGACTCATCTGGTGACCGATGCTCGTCAAAACCTAACGGAGATTGTAGAAGCCACCGGTCAGATTAGTGGTTTGATTCAAGGCATTACCCAAACCACCCATAAACAGGCCGCTGAATTCAAAGATGTGGCTGTCACCGTGACTGAAGCGACTGAAATTGCCAAGCAAACCTCTAAAAAGTCAGAGCAACTGACTCAATCTATCCACCAGCTGCTGGCAACGGCTGAGGCGCTCCAGGCAAGCACCGGCAAGTTTAAGGTCAGCTAACATCGCGTCAACCTAAGTCGCGTCAACCTAAAATGTCAACTTGTAACCCATCATGACCTCTGATCCAGCGATCCCACAGCAGGTGCCATCGTACTTTTTGCAAGAAGCCTCTGAGCTGCTTCAGCAAATAGACCATGAACTCCAAACCCTGCGTCAAGACTTCAGTGTCTCTAAAATGCATAGTTTGATGCGGACGGCGCATACCCTCAAGGGAGCCGCTGCCAGCGTAGGTTTGGATCCCATCAAAACCACGACCCATTCCCTGGAGGATGCGTTTAAGGCTTTATGTGCCCCAGGCTCAACGCTGACCCCTGCTGTGGAAGGGCTGATTTTTGAGGCCTATGACTGTTTACAGCTGTTGCTCTCAGCCCAACTAGCAGACGCTAATATTGATCAGTCAGGCATCTTGGATCGGATGGCGGGGGTTGTCACACGCCTACAAGAAAACCTGGGCGATCAGTTTGGTCAAGATGGCTACCTACCCACCTCAACCGAGCTTGGGTTTGATATGACCCAATCTATTTTTGAGATGGGGGTAGCCCAACGACTCAACGACTTAGAAGATGCCCTTAAAACGCCTGAACCAGACGCTTTAAAGGTACTTTTACAGGCCCAGGCAGAAGCCTTTTCTGGGTTAGCAGAGTCCTTGCACCTTCCCGGGTTTGGAGAGATTGCCCAAGTCACCTTAAAGGCCCTGGACAAGCAGCCTGATCAAGTGGTTCAGATTGCAACCGCTGCGCTAGCCGACTATCGTGCGGGTCAAGCCAGCGTACTGCAAGGAGACCGCACCCAGGGGGGAGCACCCAGCCCAGCGCTTAAAAAATTTGGCGCACCCTCTGGCAGCCCCTTTGGCAAACGATCTACCTTTAAAGGCACACCCTCTACCTCTAAAAACACACCTTCTACCCTTAAAAAGCCAGGCAAGCCCGCTAAAACAAGAGTCCGTAAAACCCATAAAAAATCTAAATCTGGTTGGTTTCGCAGACTATGGCAGCGCCTCAATCAACCCATCCACAGCGCTCAATCGTCTAAAGCTAGCCCCTCAGCAACCTCAAAGCCCCAACCTCAGCAAGTCTCAACTTCAACAGGGCTGGTGACCCCTGTCAATGGCCCAGCGGCAGAGGAGCCAACCCCCGACAGCATTTGGGAAGCGGCAGCGGTCCTGGCACTACCTGAAGTCACGGCAGCGGACCCAGAGCACCTGCAGTCGACTGCCCAGCCGACTGCCCAGCCACCTAGCCAAGCTTTATCTAGCCAGCCGACCGACAAGCTACCCCAGTCAAAGCCACCCCCGGCAGCTCCCTTAAACTCAACTGCTCCCCCTAGGGAAGCGACTTTGCGGGTGCCTATCCACCATCTGGAAAACCTCAATCACACCATTGGAGAACTCTTAACTCAACAAAACCGTCAGACACTCTACAATGAGAGCGTGACGGCGGCGATGAGAACCTTGCTAGCCCGTCTCGCCCAACAGCAGCAGCAGCTGAATAAGTTACAGCAACAAACCCTGCAAACGTCAGCGACTATCCCGCTGACCTCGCTAACCTCGACGGAGCAACAGTTTGATTCTCTAGAGCTAGACCATTACAGCGAACAGCAGCTACTTGTCCAGGCCGCATTAGAGACCATGGTTCAGCAGATGGAAAGTGCTGAAGCCGTTGAACTCTTTGTCCGCCAGAGTAGCCAAACCTTAGAAAAGCAGAATCGGCTAGTGGGCGATCTGCGCGAAACCCTTTTAGAGATCAGAATGCAGCCGCTCGGAAACTTGCTGGAGCGATTCCATCAGGTGCTGAACCGATTATCCGAACAACACAGTAAACCTGTGACGCTGAGTATTCAGGGGGGGGATGTGCTCGTCGATAAAGCCATTGTAGATAAGCTCTATGACCCCCTCTTACACCTGGTGCGCAACGCCTTTGACCATGGGATTGAGACAGCTGAGATCCGCCAGCAGCAAGGCAAAATCGACAAGGGCCAGATTCAGCTATCTGCCCGGCAAGAAGGCCGGTACCTCGTCATTCAAATCCAAGACAATGGACAAGGTTTGAACCTTGAGTCAATTCGTCAAAAAGCGATTGAGAATCTGCTGCTTACCCCAGAAGAGGCCCAGCAGTTAACGCCAGCCCAAATCAGTGAGCTAATTTTTGAGCCCGATCTATCCACAGTGTCCCAAGTCAATGAGCTCTCGGGGCGGGGGGTTGGCCTAGACGCTGTAAGGACTCAAATAAAAACGCTGGGGGGTACGGTAACGGTGGCCCATCAGCCCCAGCAGGGCACCTGTTTTACGCTCAAGATGCCAGCAAACTTGAGTATTGCTAAACTCCTGCTCTGTCAAGCAGACGAGAGGCTATACGCCCTGATGACAGATACTATTGAACAAATTTTGATTCCGCGGCCTGAGCAGGTCAAGATTCAAAATAACAGAAAGATATTAAGTTTGCGGATAGAAGAAAAAGAAGCGCTGATTCCCGTCATCTCACTCTCAACAGCTCTTACCTATCATGCGTCACTGCCTAAGACCCATGGGCAGGCGACCCACAAGACTTCAGAAAAGTCATGTCCAGTTGTTGTGATGCGATATCAAAAGCGTCTAGTGGGGTTAGAAGTTGACCAGCTGATTGGAGAACAGGAGCTGGTGATTCGTTCCCTAGGAAACCTATCGGCAACGCCAGCCTATATTTATGGCTGTAGCATTCTCCCCGATGGTCGTCTCGGGCTCGTGGTTGACGGTACCGCTCTGGTGCTCAAAATCCTTCAGGAAATGTCCGGGCATACGGACACAATATCCCATGATCAAGATGTGCCGATAGACTCCGAGTCATCACAGTCTCAAGCTGTGATCAAGCAGTCGATTTTACCCAAGCAGTCGATTTTGATCGTGGACGACTCGATTACAGTGCGCAACACCTTGGGTGAAACCTTACAAAAAGCAGGGTATTGGGTCATACAGGCGAAGGATGGAGCCGAAGCGCTGCAAAAGTTACAGCAAGCTGATGTAGCCGCGATCCTGTGTGATCTTGAAATGCCTGGAATGAACGGTTTTGAGTTTTTGAAGGCCCGGCAGCAAACCCCGGAAATTGCGGCAATTCCCACCATCATGTTGACCTCTCGCACCAGTGTGAAACATCGGCAGCTGGCCCAGGCGTTAGGCGCGACTAACTATCTGACAAAACCCTATTTGCCCCCCCAGCTATTAGCAACCTTAACAGATGCTTTGGGACAAAGCCTGTAGCGCATGTTCCTGACATGCATGCCTCTGACATGCAACCCCTACACTGATCTTAAAAAGATATCGGAGAGTCTCTGTGGATAAGAATACAGCAAAGATTGAGAGATTTATCACCTTTAAAGTAGCGGATCATTGGTTTGCTCTGCCCTTGGGCAATGTCCTAAAAGTTGTCAACTGCCCCCCCTCAGATCAAGGCGGGCTGATCACCCTAGGTATGGTAAAGCTGGGGGCTCACACCATTCAGCTGTTAGATTTAAGCAAAATATTTGGGCTCAGGGCTGATGTGGCCGCCCCGAGCAAAGCATCGTTCTTGCTGGTGCTGCGCAGTACTCAGAAAACACTTTGGGGGATTGCCCTAGAAACACCCCCTGATTTGCTTGAGCTACCCCTCACCGCCTTGCAACCCGTGTCAGCAGATGATCGCTTTGTGTCGAGATGCCCCTGGATTAGCCATATGGCCGTTGTCTCGGCACAAGGGGGCAGCCGAACCTTATCACGCCTCGATTTGACGGCTGTCTTGGAGAAACTAACACCCTTGAGGTCAGCCTAAGCCGAAGAAACGGCCCTGGATCAAGCGGGCGTATATTTCTTAAATGCACTCTCTGCCGATACGCTGATTGCCTGACAAAACTTATGTATGAATGCCTGTAACGTCCTCTCTATATCGTGGAGAAGTATTGTCAACAGTGGCAAAACCAGACATTCTCCCCGATTGAAATCATTCCTGACCTCAAATCAGCATAACTGGCAGCTATGCGAGCAGCCGGTAAGTATCTGTGCCAACCTCTAAATTGGCACACCCCTTAATTTGATCACAGTCAACATATCGGTTGATGAAAGTTGTCCATGTTTACGGCGCAAAACTTTACGGCGCAAAACCGCACTCTTTACATCTTTAAAGACATCTAACCTCCTGTGATTAATATACTTATAGCCACCTGAGAGTTTAAAGGCCGCTCATTGAACGCGCTAAAAGCATTGACATCTTCAAGTCGAGTTTCTATGATTACTCCAGGTGCGAGCTGCCATGAAGAATGTGTGCGATTTTCAACTCGAAGCGTAAAGCATGGCGTTAAAGTTTTCATCTCTGCATCAGGAACCCAGCTCTACCAAGTTTCCAAACTTGATCTTTTTTGCCAGGGCAACCTAGAAGCCCGAGTAGTGCCAGGGTAGCCTTGATGCCAACCCAATCAGTGAAAGTTCCCCGTCGTCTGCGACGCATCTGATTGACCCTCAATGGCATCACTTTAGAAGAACAGTAGCTTAATCACATTCATGTGATTAAGCCGATGATTCATCCTGCATAAGTGTGTTCAAAGCTAGAAATTGCGTTATCTTGCCCGCGAATCAGTGGACCTTTTGGAAATTTTTTGGGTAAGGGATAACAGACACTACTTATCATTGCATCTCAACGCTAAGAGAGACTCTAGCTGCCTAAGGGACTGCTAGGTCGAAAATTTGCCTGCGATCTTCTCAGGGTGACAAGCGCTACCTGTAGCCTGTTTGTTTTTTAGAAAAGAAGATTATGCAAAACAAAGCATTTGAACAAGAAGTTCTTAAACTTACCAATGAATTCCGCCAGCGGAATGGGTTAAAAGCACTTGTTCTGGATCAGAGCCTGGAGAAGGCTGCCGATCGGCATACCGTGAATATGGCGAAGCAAGACTTTTTTGCCCACGAGGGCAAGGACGGCTCCCGACCATGGGATCGTGCCCAAGCAGCGGGCTATGAATCTAGAACTGTTGGAGAAAATATTGCGGCTGGCTATCGATCTGCCAAGGCTGTGGTAGATGGCTGGATTAATAGCCCAGGTCACCGAGCCAACATGCTCAACGCCAACTACAACGAGATTGGACTGGGTTATTACTACTTAGAAAATGACACAGGGAGCACCAACTACAACAGCTACTGGACTCAGTTATTTGGCAAGGGCACCCTTGAAGCACCCACCCCTAACCCTAAGCCCACCCCTAACCCTAAGCCCACCCCATCCCCGACGCCCACCCCGACCTCACCCTCAAATAATGCCGCTGTCATTGAAGGGACAAGTCGGGCTGACAAACTAGTTGGGGGGAGCAAAGGTCAACGTGTCCTTGGCAAAGCGGGCAACGATCTCATTAATGGCAAAGGGGGGAACGATAGACTCTATGGCAATCAGGGCAACGATCGGATCCTGGGCGGATCAGGTAACGACTCGGCGTATGGGGGCTGGGGGTCGGATCAGCTAGTTGGAGGAGACGGTAATGACCGATTGCAGGGCGCTTGGCGAAATCGGTCAAGGGAGAAAGATATCATGACCGGCGGTAAGGGGCGCGATCTGTTTGTCCTAGGTAACAAAGATGGGGCTTTCTATGACGATGGCAATTCAAAAACGGTGGGCTCAATAAACTATGCGGTGATCACCGATTTAAAGGTAGGTCAAGGCGATACCATCCAACTCAGTGCTCAGCATGACTATCGCTTGGGGTCTTCTCCAAAGGGCGTGGATAGTGGGCAAGCGTTGTTTATAGACAATGGTGCTGGACAAAAAGATGAGTTGATTGCAGTTATTCGAGGAACCAGTAATCTCAACCTTAACAGCGGTGCGTTTAAGTTGGTCTAAACCATAGCTGTTGAATATATCTTGGGTGGCTAAGTTACTCCCCGTTTGGGTCGAGCAGATGAAATATCTGCTCGACCCATCCTGTTCTAGAGTCAACATCTCAATC